>NZ_JBKHUP010000015.1:0-90813 GCF_046565525.1 Coleofasciculus sp.
GTCCCTTTCAAAGTTATTTGGTCACGGCGAGCGCCCCCAGGCTGATTAATAAGCTAAACACAGACCTGAATCCTTACGATGAAAGCAGAAGAAAAATAATTATTAGCTCTTTATTGAATTTACTAGAAATATTTATTAAACGTATAATAACTGAATATAATTTTCTAGGATTGGAGGACAAAATAGTTTTTATAAAAGATACTTTTGAAAATAATGCTCTCAAACAAAATATGGAATACATCGATAAAAACGTAATTGTATCTACTATTCATGGAGCTAAGGGACTTGAATGGGATTATGTAATCATGCCAGATATGGAACAATATTCTAATCCAAACTGGTATGGATTGTGTGGTGAGTGTCAATACAGGAGTGATTGTAATATTAGAATAAGTTCTGAAAATGAAACAAACTTTCTAGAAGAACTTAGTGTGTTTTATGTGGGAGTAACGAGAGCAAGAAAGCAAGTTTTCTTTTCAGCGAGTCAGACTCGGATAAACAATAAGGGAGAGGAGAAGAAGGCAAATACTAGCTGTCTTTTAAAACTCCCTGGAATTCAATTATACAAAGCCCACTGGTGAAAATTTTTCCGCAAGTTAACCTTCAATAAAGGCTTCTCAACCTCACTACCACATATCATTCTGGTTCGTTCACTGAACCGCAAACTCTGTATAATGGCGAAATCCTTGCCGTAGTGCGAGCATCTTGCTCGCTACCCATTGCCAATTTAAATGCATGACAGCTTATAGCCTTACCAAGGCAGGTTAGGACATTCTGTACTGTTGCCTGTTGCCTAATCTCCACCGTTAGCTTTAATAAAAGTCCGACTACTTACTGAGTTACCCAAATGAGCGAACGGTGAGATGTTCAGCTAACTGCCATAATTGTTTATAAGGGAAAAGAAAACTTGAAGGAGGCTGGCGATGAAAAAAAGTAAACTGGGGTCATTTCTATTCCTTGGCATGATCTTGGGATTGATAGCCAATCCCGCTCAGGCGTTACCCGGTCAAACGGTGGAAACAGTTGCGGCTTGGATTGCGGCTCATCCTACTTTAGAACCAGGTATTGGAGATGGATTAGTCGTAACCAAGCATAATACCGCCGCTCAACGATTTAAATTTGAAGCCTCGGTGCTTCCTCCAGGTCAAATCACCTTTCCCACGAATCGCCGTATCATTCAAAGTGAGCAAATTTCCTTCTATGACATGATTAATGGGGTGACTCCAGAACGACTCACGGAGTCAATGCGAGTGATTTATGGTCCAGCGATCTATCAAGATTACCAGAGAGCTAAACTGGTATACGCCTATCCCACACCAGAAACCATCGATTTAGCTCGGCGACAGAATCGACCGATGCTGGTAGCACGACAAGGCGAGCTTTTATTAGGTGATCGCTTTGCCTATTGGTTAGAAGTGACTCAAACTGAGAATGGCAAGCCAATTAATGGGCGGATAACGGTTTTTTTGCCAGAAGATTTAGATAAACTTGAAGTTGAGTTGCGAAATCGCTAGTCTTATGTTATTTGCCAAACACCTGAAAAAATACTCTCAACAGCACGAGCAATACGCTTGAGATCTTCATTGAGCAGGGGGGGCCAATTCACCCTAGCCTGACGCCCTGCTTCAAACTGTTCTCGGCTCTCATAAGCCAACAAATATAGGGAGTAAACGAGTTCTCGATCTAGAGTCGATGCATCTCGCAAACCCTCAAATATCATTTTCAGCGCTAATAAAATATTGGTAACCTGACCTGGAACGGGTGGTTTTCGGTACTTTAGACGAACCAAAAAGGCATCTGTATTTGGGTCAGATGCTGTTGTCTGATTAATAATAAAGCTACGAGCTGTTTTATAATCCATTGGATGTTAATCGACGAGTTTTAGCCGATCATCTTGTGGGGCTTGTGATATCGCTACAAGTAACCCTAAGCCGCACAAGATTAATCAACAATAGTATAAACGTTTACAGCTTTATTTCTCTTGCCTACCCTAAATGATGAGGAGTGCATCCTGTTTTGGGTAAATTCATAACTTTTACTTAGTGCTTTTATTATTATTGTCAATAGGTTTAACAGTTTAATTCCATAGAGATAAATTAACCTATTTAAAATCACATTTACATCAAAAATATTTGAATTATATCCTCTACCTCCGTGCTGTTTCTGAGCAACCCCATTTGCCGCAAACTTCATAGAATTTATTATCCCTTTCAATTTTATGCGGATTTGGTGTTGAACTGTCTGAAGCAAGTATTACATGACTTACGAACTTAAAATCCTTCTTGTAGAGATTAACCTTTAAATCTCCTCAAAGGAGTCACAGCGTAAGTCTTGATGTACAAGCGATGACAAAGATATCTACAATGCACATTTATAGCTGGATTTTGTTCGCTAGTCTGTCAATCACTGAACCTGGAAAACTTGAACCCTCTTTTCTGGTAGATCAGCAGAGGTTTGCGCTAGGTTCAACAGATGAAAGTCCACCCCCTGGTTGTAATCGGATTGACCCTCCTGACTGTCAACCTCGATAGTAAACAGCTTTTAGACCAAATTCAGATTACTAGATTGAATGCCAATTATCACATACTTAGTGGCAACCCGGTTTTTGCAGTCGGGTTATTTATTTTTAAGGGCATAAGACAAAGGACAAATGAGGAATTTAATCACTCCACTTTAATTTCACGGACGTCTTAACGAACAGATTTCCATTTGCCATGAAAACTTAAAGGAATGACCTGCGGTAATTGCAGCCGACAGGTAGGTTCTTGATCAAGAGCCTCGCTGTCATAGATCCAAACTTCAC
The DNA here is from genome assembly GCF_046565525.1 of Coleofasciculus sp. NCBI lineage: Bacteria > Bacillati > Cyanobacteriota > Cyanophyceae > Coleofasciculales > Coleofasciculaceae > Coleofasciculus > Coleofasciculus sp. The sequence continues at coordinate 2,804 of NZ_JBKHUP010000015.1, forward strand.
TTTGGTCAGAATCCCCATTATAAACTACGGTTAACACCCATCCCTGTTCTGGATTAAGCGCGTCAGGTGCATGGATTGGTTCTGAGGGATAGCGATTCTTGCCGAGATCGGCTTCGATGAGGGTTTGTGTGTGACAATCAAACCGTGCGATCGCACCATAAATTTCGCAACGTCTATCTACGTCTTGGCGATGCAGCGCCAGATAAATAGAGCGGGAGGCTTGACCCACTTGAGCATCTGGGACAATTGGAAACTCGACGTATCGATCCAACAGTTCCCGTTGGGCGATAATTGTCCCGGTTTGGGGATTGATCTCAACTTGCCATAATGTCTCGTTAGTAACCGTCTGAATCTCACCTGTGGCGATTTCTTTGAGACGTTGGTTTGTGTCAAAATTCTCATACCGAATAAACTCGACCACGATAGAACCCTGCTGATTCACATAGCCATTGACAAAATGCCACTGATACCACGGATCAGCTTCGCTACGTGCGACTAATGAGAGCGTTTCTCGGTCAACAACTAAAATTTGAGTTCCCAATTGGGGACGCCACTCCATCGCCTCGCTAAAGCTACTCAACCCCAATGCGGCGGGTAGGGGATTAACCCGCACAGGTGGCACGAAAAATACCAGATAAGATCCGGCTAGGACAAAATCATGAATCAGGGGTATTCCTGGGAGTGGAACCGTTGCTTTTTGAACTATTTTGCCGCTTGAGTCGCTTTTGTAGAGATTTAAGCGACAATTGAGTCCGATGCTGATGCCAAAGTTAAAAATCTCACCCGTTTTTGGATCACGCTTGGGATGGGCTGAAAAGGGTGAACCCTCGGGTAAACTCTCTAAGCGATCGCATCCCCAGGTTTCTAAGGTTTGCAGGTCGAGTGCATAGGGATTACCGCCTTCCCAGAGGGCTAACAATTTATCGGATAAGGGTAATACAGAAGTATTTGCTCTGTTTTTTACGGGTTTACCCCAACGTTCCCAAATCCGCCCCGATGCTTTGGTTCCATAGTTGGGGTACAGTAATTTCCCCGATTCTGCTTCTGCTTGATAGGCTGTCGTTTGCACGTAGCGATAGACCCCAGTGGCTGTAGCCTCCGTGAAATGAACCGCTAAAATAGCGCCATCCCCATCAAACCAATGTCCCATCCTTTGACCTCCCCGTTCTAAGCGGGCGGGCCCATTGCGATACAGAGAGCCTTGTAACCCTTGGGGGATTCTGCCAGAGAGAATCGGTAAGGGAGTTAAGGGAAATTCAGTGGCAGGTTGAGCGATCGCGTTTGCCCAAGCTTTACGGGTTGATGGTGGGGTAGCTGTTTGCATGTTTCCCGATTCAGGGTGACTGTTTTTTCTATATTAGTTAATTTTTGTAACAAAATGTGAGCTGGTTTTTTATCCATTTTTCCCTGAAAACCTTTTCTTCATTAGTTCCCAGCAATCTCTCTTTGCTTATTTAAATAAAATAGGGGGTGACACCCCTCATCCCTAAAGTGCTATAGTTTGATATGTAGATGCACCCTGATAATCAAGAGAGTCGCGCAAGTGACTCTTTTTTTTTGTTCTGTCCATCTTCTCAGAGTCTTCCTCTATCTCCCTCATCGTAAACGCCTCGCGATCGCTACTATAAGATTTAGGTATCAATCAGCCGTCGGTTGACCAATAAAAAGGACTAGATTAACTAACCCTTAAATCTGGGGAGGGCTTGACGGAACCTCGTTTCCGACGCCGCACCCTAGGACATGACTCGTCTGTTGACGAGGCTTTTTACACAGCGAAATAGTTTGATAGTTTTGCCATGACAATTTATTTTTATAAGGTTGATGAACCCTATGGTTGCTTTTCCAACTTCTCGCCACACCCAATTGAGATCGATGGCTGGTGTTGGCAAACCGTTGAGCATTACTATCAGGCGCACAAGTTCGTCGGAACGACAGACGAAGCCTTAATCTGGACGATCAAAAATGCGGCAACGCCAATGGAAGCTGCCATCCTAGGACGCGATCGCACCCGCCAACGGCGTCTTGACTGGGAACAGGTGAAACGCCAGATCATGTGGCAAGGGGTTTTGACCAAATTCCTCACCCATCCTGATATTCAACAAATCCTGCTGAACACCGGAGAAGAAGTGATTGTTGAAGATTCTCCCACGGATTACTACTGGGGTTGCGGTCAGGAGCAAACGGGTCAGAATCATCTGGGGAAAACGCTGATGAATGTCCGTCAACAAATCCGACAGCGCTTGGCACAAACCAACTATAAACTCCTAGATCGCTAAATCTGAGTTAGACACAGGCATACTTGAAATCCTTACACTGTTAAGTATATTCACATAGATTTGTGAAGTCGGTGCATCGAGCCAAATATCTGATTCGTAACTTGGATCGCCCTCTAAACCGGAATCAGAGAGTGTTTCATAGGAGTAGGACAGTGTTACAACCAGAACTCGATCAAGAAGACTTGTTGCGCCGGATCACGAATCGGATTCGCCAATCCTTGGAATTACAAGAGATTTTAAATGCCACGGTGGCAGAAGTGCGATCATTATTAAGAACCGATCGCGTCATGGTTTACCGCTTTAATGAGTCGGGTGGTGGACAGGTGATTGCTGAATCGGTAGACACCAATCGCCTTCCTTGTCTCAACGGATTAAACTTCCCCGCTGATGACATTCCAGAACAAGCCCGTAAATTGTACCTCACACAGCGCTTGCGTTCCATTGTGGATCTTTCAGCCGGACTGATTGGTTTATCACCGTTAGAACCTACAGAAACCGATGATCACTCAACCCCTCAGCCGATCCACTATCGTCCTGTAGACGCTTGTCATGTAAAGTACTTGCAAGCAATGGGCATCCAGTCTTCAATGGTCTTACCCATTGTCCACTATGATATCCAGGCTCAGCAGGCACAGAAACGACTCTGGGGGCTTTTAGTCTCTCATCATGTCAAACCACGCAGCATTAGCCAACGGGAATTGCAAATTGTCCAATCAGTGGTGGATCAAGTGTCCATTGCCATTGCCCAGTCTAATCTTTTATCCCAGACACGTCAGCAGCATCGAATCGAAGCGACAATTAATCGTGTCTCTACCCTGCTACATTCGTTACCCACGATTCAACTACAAGCCGCATTAAAAGAAACAGTTAACGCTCTTGGGAGTTCGGGAGGTAGGCTATATATTGCCCCAGACAGAGTCAATCCTAGGGCAGAGTGCCTCATTTGTGGAACTCAACCTGCATTTGGAGATGGAGACAGCCAGACGACGCTTGAAGAGCATCCTGTGTTTGTTCAATGGGTAACAGGGGATAAAACCGTTGACACCCACAATGGTTTATCCGAATCTAATTCGGCTCATGTTGGTTGTCAGCCTCTAATTGTCAACGATTTGTATCAAGTCTCCGACTTGGCGAGTCTTGCTCCAGCCTTTCAGGGGACTTCAATTCGAGGTTGGTTAGTGGTACCTTTGTATTATCGCTCCTCATTCCTGGGTAGCTTGAGTATTTTTCGCAGCCAAGTCGCTCAAGAAATCCTCTGGGCTGGAAAATTTAACCCGAATGAAAAACAACACTGTCCCCGTCAATCCTTTGAACAGTGGCGAGAGGTGAAACGGCATCAAGCTCAACCTTGGACGAATTACGACATTGAACTAGCGCTCGCACTCGGTCATCATTTTGCTATGGCGATCGAGCAATATAAACTTTATGCTCAGGTACAAGCCCTGAATAGTAACTTAGAATGCCAAGTGGCTGAACGCACCGCCAAGCTACAGCAATCTCTAGAGCAAGGGCGGGCGCTGCAACGGGTTACCAACCAAATTCGCGGTACTCTGGATCTGAAAACGACTCTGCAAACGATTGTACGGGAAGTTCGCCAACTGTTGGATACTGACCGAGTGATGATTTATCGGTTCACCGATGATTCCCATGGTCAAGTGATTGTGGAATCGATTACAGGGGAGTGGTTATCACTTTTAAACATTGACGATCCGCAGCAGTATTTCTCGAAAGCCCAGATTCAATTTTACCAGCTCGGCAAATTAGGAGTAATTCAGGATGTCACTCAAGCCCGATTAACTCCGGATCAGCGAGAGTTTTTACAGCGTTGTCAAGTGCAAGCCGCTTTAATTGTTCCCATTGGTGTCGGGAATCCTCAAGCTAATGAGATACCTATTATGCCGGATAGTTTCCCATGTCCACGATGGGAACAACCCCTCTGGGGACTTCTGATTGCTCAGGAATGTAAAGCTAGGCGAGACTGGCTCCCTTCAGAGATTAAACTCCTGAGAAAGCTAGCCGATCAAGCGGCTGTGGCGATTCAGCAAGCGGAATTATTTACCCATACTCAAGCGCAAGCGCAACAATTGGCAAGTGCTTTCCACCATCTCAAGCAAACTCAAGCACAACTGATTCAGACGGAAAAAATGTCGAGTCTTGGACAGTTGATTGCAGGGGTGGCTCACGAAATTAATAATCCGGTGAATTTTATTTATGGTAACCTGGTTTATACCAGTCAGTATGCTCAGGATTTACTGACTATTATTCATTCATATCAGAAATACCATCCTCATCCGGAGCGAGAGATTATTGAGTTGCTAGATCTGATTGACTTGGAGTTTCTGGAAGAAGATTTACCCAAGCTGTTAGAATCCATGAAATTGGGTTCTGAGCGGATTCGCAAGCTCGTTTTGTCGTTGCGAAATTTTTCTCGCCTTGACCAAGCTGAGAAAAAGTTAGTGGATATTCATGAAGGGGTAGATAGTACGCTACTGATTTTGCAATATCGCCTGAAAGGAAAACATAATTATCCGGAAATTCAGGTGATCAAAAATTATGGGAAGTTGCCCTTGGTTGAATGTTATCCGAGCCAACTGAACCAGGTTTTTATGAATGTTTTGAGCAACGCGATCGATGCTTTAGAAGAATGCGAGCCAGATAAACAAACGATTACAATTTCCACAAGTGTTCAGTCTCCGAATGTTGAAAAAAATGATAACCTGAACAATAGCACGGTAAAATTAGAGGACGATCACTGCTCATCTCCAAATCATGTCGTGATTCAAATTGCCGACAGTGGTGCGGGAATTAGCCCAGAACTCCAATCGCAAATTTTCGATCCCTTTTTTACGACCAAGCCGATTGGCAAAGGGACAGGTTTGGGTCTTTCGATTAGTTATCAAATTATCGTGGAAAAACATGGAGGAATTTTTAAATACAGTTCTCAGCCAGGAGAAGGCACTGAATTTTGGATTGAAATTCCCATTTGCCAACCTCAGACTCTAGAGGAATAAATAAGCTGTGTTGTTAAGTTGGGTTTGCGTCTATTCAGTCAATTTTCCGGTCTTTGTGCTGCTGAATACCCAATCCTCACAAATTTTTAAGACCAATTTTACCCAGATTGCGGTAAAGTCATGATTGTTGTCGGCATATCAAAGACTGTTCATGAGCGGACATCCCAACGCATCTACTCCCGAATCCAACGGTGCTACTCCCATTCGCGCTACCGATAAGGCGAAGCTAGTGGCGTCTGAGAATGCGGATCATCGGACGGTAGACCGCCAACAGCTAACGCCGATGATGCAGCATTTTGCTGAACTCAAAGACCAGTATCCGAATGCGGTACTGCTGTATCGAGTTGGCGACTTCTATGAAACCTTCTTCCAAGATGCGCGACGGATAGCCGAAGAATTGGAATTAGTCCTCACCAGTAAGGAGGCGGGGAAGGGTGTGGGACGAGTTCCCATGACTGGTGTACCCCATCACTCCATTGAACGCCACGCCACTCAGTTAGTGGAAAAAGGTTATGCCATTGTTATTTGTGATCAGGTAGAAGATGCGTCAGTCGCCGCCAAAGAAGGGCGTCAGGTTAAACGAGAAGTAACTCGTATTCTCACCCCTGGTACATTAACCGAAGCGGGGATGCTAACTGCTAAACGCAATAACTTCCTGGCGGCGGTGGTGATGGCGGGGAATCATTGGGGATTAGCGTATGCTGATATTTCGACGGGGGAATTTTTCACTACCCAAGCCACAGATTTAGAGCTACTGGTACAGGAACTATTGCGCTTGCACCCTTCAGAAGTCCTAATTCCCACCAACGCCCCGGATTTGGGCAGTATGCTGCGCCCAGGGGAAAAATCGGAGTCTTTACCCGATTGGTTACCGAACTCCTTTTGCTACACCCTGCGTTCCCAAACCCCCTTCAGTCCCTCAGAAGCAAGACAACGACTCTTGGAACGATTTAAAGTGCGATCGCTAGAAGGGATGGGTTGTGAACATCTGCCTCTGGGAGTGCGGGCGGCGGGAGGATTGCTGGAATATTTAGAAGAAACTCAAAAAGAAAATTATGTCGCCCTGCAACATTTACGCACCTATACCTTAGCGGATTATCTAATATTAGATCACCAAAGCCGCCGCAATTTAGAAATTACAGCAACGGTGCGGGATAATACGTTTCATGGTTCCCTTCTCTGGGCATTAGATCAAACCAGTACCTCCATGGGAGGACGGGCATTACGGCGTTGGTTATTGCAACCGTTATTAGATATTAAAGGAATTCGGGCGCGACAGGATACGATTCAGGAGTTGGTGGAAAATACCGGACTGCGGGGAGATTTACGCCAGTTATTACGGGGAATTTATGATTTAGACCGGTTAACGGGACGAGCAAGTTCAGGAACAGCAAATGCACGGGACTTGGTGGCGTTAGCGGATTCCCTCTTAAAATTACCGGACTTGGCAGAACTCGCGGCTTATGGGGGTTCCCCTTATGTAAGGGCATTACAAAAAGTTCCCCCAGAATTAGAACAGTTGGGACAAACGATTTGCGCCCATCTGGTGGAATCGCCGCCGTTACAGATAAAGGAAGGCAATTTGATTCGTTCCGGGGTGAATGACCAACTGGATGAGATGCGTCGCATGGCGGAGGAGGATCAGCAGTGGATTGCTAACCTAGAAGTCACCGAACGCGATCGCACGGGCATTGCTAATCTAAAAGTAGGATATAACAAAACCTTCGGCTATTACATCAGTATCTCTCGCTCTAAAGCCGACCAAGTTCCCCAGGAGTATATCCGCAAGCAAACCCTCACCAACGAAGAACGCTACATTACCCCCGACTTAAAAGAACGAGAAACTCGGATTCTCACCGCACGGGATGATTTAAACCGCTTGGAATACGAGATTTTTGTCGGATTACGCACCCAAGTGGGAAACTATGCCCAGTTAATTCGCAACCTATCTCGTGCAGTAGCGGCGATTGATGTCCTGTCTGGTTTAGCTGAGGTGGCTGTACGTCAGGGATATTGCCGTCCCACAATGGTAGAGGGGCGAGAGATTAGGATTATCGATGGACGCCATCCTGTGGTAGAAAAGTCTCTCCCAACGGGGTTTTTTGTGCCTAATTCAGCCTATTTGGGATGGGAAGAGTCTACGTCATCTGCTGAAGAAAAGACGGAGACAGGAAATCATCAACATCCCGATTTAATTATCCTCACAGGACCCAATGCCAGTGGCAAAAGTTGCTATTTACGCCAAGTGGGATTAATTCAAATTATGGCGCAGACGGGGAGTTTTGTCCCGGCGACATCGGCGACATTGGGAATCTGCGATCGCATTTTTACTCGTGTGGGGGCGGTTGATGATTTAGCCACGGGTCAATCCACGTTTATGGTGGAGATGAATGAAACGGCGAATATTCTCAATCATGCCACCAATAAGTCTCTGGTTCTATTAGATGAAATTGGCAGAGGAACAGCCACATTTGATGGGTTATCCATTGCTTGGGCTGTGGCAGAATATCTATCCTTGCAAATTCAGGCACGCACTATTTTCGCTACCCATTACCATGAATTGAACGAACTAGCATCTATTTTAGAGAATGTTGCCAATTATCAGGTAACGGTAAAAGAATTGCCCGATGAAATTATCTTTTTACACCAAGTTCAACCTGGTGGGGCAGATAAGTCTTATGGGATTGAAGCGGGGCGTCTGGCGGGTTTGCCCCCGGCGGTGATTCAACGGGCAAAGCAGGTGATGGGGCAAATTGAAAAGCACAGTAAAATTGCTATGGGATTGCGGAAAGGTATTGGCAAGAAAGCCAAAGATACTGAAACGATTACGCCAGACACATCGGTACAGCAGTTAGATATTTTTGCCGAATGACGTGCGCTTCGCGCAGGGTGTAGGAGCTAGGCTTATAAAAACTCCTACTTTCGATAGAAGGTTATGCCCTTCCCTAGGCAGATGAAACGGTCAATAGAAGCGGTTAAATTGTTAGGTGGACAACGAAAATCAGAGGCAACTCGGTTCTGGCGCGAACAGTATTCGTATACCTTAAGCTGTTACGGATCTATTACGGATCGTAAAATAGTCTTGCCTGATAATTCAACTAAGTAATTAAATTTAGTTTGGGTGGCAAAACTATCGTCCATAGATAATTTTAAAAGAGGTTTTCATGAAAAAAGAACATCAGAGTAAGCTAAAAAATACCGGACTATTAGGAGCGATAGTTGGCGGCATCCTGATTAGTCTGCCAGCAACGATTCTAGAAGCATCAGCCGTACCGATTTCCACGTTAGCTCAAGTTAATCCTTGTCCGGGAATCTACTACGAAGAACCTTACAATAGTACACGCATGGTTCCACCCGGATGTCCGCAGAATGCAGCAGCACAGAGGGGTAGAGGCGGTCAAATGCTTAATAGACAAATGACGCCTACAACGCCTACAAGTGTGTCTCAACCCCCTCTACCTGAAGTACGCAGTGATGCAGTTGCCCGAATTCAACCCACAAATGGTACTGTTGATGTGCGACTGAAAAATAACACCAACGCTGTTGTTTCTTATCAAGCTGTCGGACATACTGATCGTCGATATTTGTCAGGTGGAGAAGAAATTCTCCTGCAAAACTTGCCCACGCCGATTACGATAACCGCCGTTCGTCAGGATGATGGCTTAATTCAGATGATGCCCATGTCTGCTGATGAAACTGGGCAATTGGAGGTTACTTTTGAAGAAAAAACAACCTTAGACAGTAACCAAGGTGTTCTGAGAATTCAAGAAGATGGTCAAGTCTTTGTGAATTAGAGACGTTGACGTTATGGCAATTGTCGTAGAGACGTTCTCCCAGAACGTCTCTCTCTGAGTATTTGCCTCAAATTAGTTGGGATGTGACGACGGCGAAGTTTTGGGATGAATTTAATTTATCACCAGAGGATATTTCTCGGCGGTATCGGGATCAGATAATTCCCATTCAACCTCGTGATGACTTTCGCCTGAATGCGGAAGAATTAGCGATTTTTCAACGTAATGGCTTTGTCGTCAGTGAACGGATGAGCGCTCCTAGCTTTGCCGCTATATTTTATAACATTTATAGTCGGGATTTGCCTGTGTTTGTCTCTAGTGATGCGTTACTTCATGCATGGCATCGGTCTTATGATGCTATGTTGGAGGAATTAGAAGCCGAGTATTTGGCGCGATCGCTGGATGAAATCTTAGCGGGTATGGCGCAGAGGCTGCCTCAATTACGGCAGGAATATGGTACGGGTGTATTAGAGGAGAGTATCCTTGATGCCGATTATTTTATCGCCGTGGCGCGATCGCTACTTTCCGGGAATCGAGTTAGAGCCTATTTTAACCAGAATAGTCGCGTCGCTGAAACCCTTGATGCCATTGAATCTGGACAGCTTCAAGAGTTTAACTTATTTGGACGCGATCGCAGCGTTGATTTTTCCCAGTTTAAACCCCGTGGGCTTTATGATGACATTCTCTGGGATGGAAAGAAAGTACCACGTCGTATTCCCAGTAGTTTAGATGTGGCGTTTGCCGCGTTAGGTAATAATCAGATTGTCCCCGAATTAGTGGATCGGATGACGAATAGAGGAGGGCGTCAATTTAGAGATGGACTCAATTATCAACATCACTTAGCTGCTGTCAAAACCGTTGTGGATCAGCAAAATCCTGCCATCTGGGAACAAAACATCTACCTAAATTGGTTAGCCACATTACGGGAACTTTCAACACCAACCACCGAAGCGAAATACCCCGAAGCAATGCGGACAAAAGCCTGGGCAATGAAAACCCTAAATACCCAATTAGCCTCTTGGACGCAGTTACGCCACGACACGATTTTATATGCCAAACAATCCTACACCGGTGGAACTCGTTGCTTTTACCCCGCCGGATTTGTTGAACCCAGACCAGAATTTTGGGAACGGTTTGAGAGGATGGTACAGTTAGCCGCCAAACAGATTAAACAAACCAGTTTTCCCGGTTCATCTCGCCAGATTCAGGAACAACAAGTCGAATTTTTAGAGAACTTTGCGGAAAAATTAGCCATCCTGAAAGGCATTGCCACCAAGGAATTGGCACAGCAGGAACTTAGCCAAGCTGAGACTCAATTCCTCAGAAATATTGTGGAAATCGATGGCGGTTCAGGAGGTCCTTATTACAGTGGTTGGTATCCGTCTTTGTTCTACGAAGAACCCAAGGATTCTAATAGTTGGGATGCCATTGTTGCCGATGTACATACGGATGTTCCCGATCCCGTTTTTGGTGATCCGGGGGCGGTACTGCACCAAGGAGTAGGGAATGTAGATTTGCTGATGATTGCGGTGGATAATGGTGAAGACAAAATGGTGTATGCTGGACCCGTGTTAAGCTATTATGAATTTGAAATGCCGGGAGTTGTTCGCAAATCGGATAGTGAATGGCAGAATGATATTAAGGAGGGAAATGTTCCCCCGCGTCCCGAGTGGACGGAGGGTTATCTGGTGCCAGGGAAAGAGGAAAGACAATCTCGGTTTTAACGGGTTTGTAGTAAGGGCTAAAGCCCTAAATTTTGGGGGCGCAAGCCTTGCGCCCCTACCTGCCTTTTGCCATGTCAATAAAACCGACTTAGACAATTTTCATCAATCAAAACGATTACATTTATTGACATAGGATGTGATCGTGTTTAGCGCCCCGACAAAAATCAGTCAACATTAGCCGTGTAGGGGCGACCCGCCTGCATTAATCAAAAACACCAATCTATTCAAGTTAGTCGGGTCGCCCTTTACTCAAGTTAGTCGGGTCGCCCTTTACTCAATTTTGTGGGTTACGGTGGATAGTTAATGTAACGGTTACGTCCCATCATTAACACCAATCTATTCAAGTTAGTCGGGTTGTCCTCCACTACAATTTGGTGGGTTACGGCGGATAGTTCATTTAACGGCTACGTACCATCATTCAGTTCCCGCCTAACCCACCCTACAAAGACTGGTAATTCCATCAAATTAATTGGCTTGGTGTAAGATAACCATTTTCACGTTTAGCCATCTCCCCTCGGTGCGTTTGCAGTCAAAGCATCCGGTTCGCGATCGCTTTCCCTGGGAACTGTATAGGAGAACCTATTGTGCTTTCCTTTATCATGGTATCCCTAACCTCCGGCATTTACCCCCAGGTAACCCTACCCAACACCACTCCCATGGCTAGCGAACCCCTCGACTACCCCTTTCTCCTACTCACCCATCTCGTCTGCGCCGATCGCCAAATTCATCGGGAAGAGTCGAAACTCTTGCATGAATTGGCAGATCAAACTCAGGTGGGAAAACAGACAATCCAAGAAATGGAGAAAATTCTCACCCAAGAGAAAACCCTCCTCCCGGTAGAGGACATCGCCCAGCAAATCCCAGAGGAACAACAACGGGAAGCCATGCAGCAACTCCTGGCGCTGGCTTATGTCGATGGATTCTTTTCCCCTCTCGAACAGCAAATGATTGCACAGGTGGCGCAAATTTGGCGCTGGGATGCGACAGAGGTGGAACAGATGCTAACTCAAGCCCAAACCCTGCAAGCCAATCGGCAAAAAGGCAGGGATTCTCACACCGAGAAACTCTCACTCAGCGCGATTTTACTCATGGGTGCAGAGTCTATCTTATCCCGCACCTTAATCGCCAAACTCGCTACCTTCGCCCCCGAAACTCTGGGACGCCGCATTGTCCAATTGCAACGACAAATCCTCTTAGCTGGACCCGATTACGAAGAAGCGGTACAACGCAATAGTATGATCGCTGGGGAAGATTATCGCTTCGCTGAAACCGCACTCACGGATACTGAATCCACGTTAATCAGCTTAAATCAAACCCTACAACTCACCCTCGAAAACCTCCAGAAAACCATTAAAAAGCAGCCAACGAACCCAACCACGAAAGAACTGATCAATCACTTAAATCAAACCAAAAACACCTTAGCCACCGAGATTGGGCAAGAATTAAACTCTGTACGCGAATCCCTGTGGGCAAAACAACGCGCTCTGCACCATTTTAGTCTTGCCTGTATGGGGAAAACCAAAGTCGGCAAAAGTACCCTCCATGCGATTATTATTGGTGAAGGCTGGGAAGCGATTGGTAGTGGGGGACAGCGCACGACTCGCTTTAATCGAGTGTATGATTGGAAAAATATTCGCATTATCGATACCCCAGGAATTGGCGCACCGGGAGGGAAAAGCGAAGAAGAAATTGTCGCCAGTGTGATTGAGGAATCGGATCTGATTTGTTATGTTGTTACCAATGACAGCATCCAAGAAACTGAGTTCCAATTCTTGCAGCAATTAAAAGCCAAAGCAAAACCCTTAGTTATTCTGCTCAACCTTAAATATAACCTGCGTGATCCGCGTCGCTTAGATTACTTCTTAAAAAATCCCGATAAACTCTTTACCTCAGAGGGAAGTAGTGGGATTGCTGGACATATTGATCGCATCCATCGCTATGCCCAAAACCATTATGCCAACGACTACTTTGATATTATCCCCGTCATGCTGCTAGCGGCGCAAATGGCAAGCGAACCCGAACACCAAGCCAATCGGGAAAAACTGCTCAAAGCTAGTCGCATCCAGGACTTTTTAGACTCCATCCGCGAATCCCTAGTTAAGCATGGCGCAATTCGGCGATCGCAAACGCTTCTAGGTTCCACTGTGGGTGCGATTGAACGCCCCTACCACTGGATGAGTCAGAAAAGTCAAAGCTATCAACAATTGAGTACTACCCTCACCCGTCAACGGGAAACCTTACAGACACAAATTAAAGGAGCGGGGAAGGATCATCTGGAATTTCTCCAGTATCAAATTGCCAGCATTTTTCAAGATATTTTCAACAGTTTACCCGATTTTGCTGAATCCAATTGGAATTTTAGTCAGGAAAGCTTAAGACAAAATTGGGACTATAAACTGCAAGCCCTGCAAATTGATGATCGCCTGCAACACGCCTATCAAACAACGGTGCAAAACTTTAACCGGGATGTAGAAATCGCCTTATCCGAACTGGGAACAGATTTACAATTAATGGCTCAGATGGGTGGGGAGAATCTCCGATTTTTCCCCAGTATTTCTGATCTGTACAGCGATAATGCGGCACAAATTGGCGGTAGTTTCCTGAGACTCTCCCAAACTGTCGTTACTCATTTTAGTCCCCCGGTGAACAAAACAGTGATGATGGGAGCAGTTGTGCTCAATAGCATTTTGGGCGTTTTTACAACTCGCGAACAAAAACGCCATTTTGCCGTTCAACGGTTGTCTAAGTTATTAGTTCCTCAAATTCGCGAGAGTCAGCGCCAGATCACCGAACAAGCGGCTGATAATTTTCGCGGCTATTATCGCCATGTAGTGGGTAACCTTATGCAGTATATTGAGGGACTGATTCAAGAGTTTGAGCTAATATCAAAGCAGTTTCATCAGCCTCAGCAAAAACTCAATGATACGATTAATCGGCTTAATGTCGCCTATGGTAAGCGGATTGTCGATTGGTGTCAAGGAAACTATGAACCCTTAACTGAAGCCGGAATTAACAAAACAATTACCCAAGTAAAACGGGAGTTTGGTAAACAGATTAATATTCAAACCAAATTTCAAGTCCAATCTTATCTAGACAGCCAGGAAATTAATCGAATTTTGCAAGAAGATGTGTCTATGCATCGCCTTCAGTAGATGAGGGAGTTATCAGTTATCAGTTATCAGTTATCAGTTATCAGTTATCGGGAGATAGGGAAAATTGTGTAGGGGCGGGTTTCACTACTATCTTTTTGGTTACACCCAGATGTAACTAAACCCGCCCCGACTGTACATAAGACATAAGACATAAGACAAAGGACAAAGGACGAATGACGAATCAATTTAAATCGGTGGTTGTCGCGTCTAAGTTAACGACAGCCTGTATCAAATTTGACAAATATCTGGCAAAAATAAATCAAACGCCTCTAACTGAAATTCGTCAAAAACTACGCCATGAACTTAATACCTATCGCCATCAAGGAATGCTGAGTGTTGTGGTGGTGGGACAATATGGGGCGGGAAAATCTACCCTCATTTCAGCTTTAACAGGGCGACGGGATATTGCCATTCATTCAGATATCACAATGGATCAGATCACCCATTATAATTGGCAGGGAATAGAACTTATCGATACCCCTGGACTCTTTACAGAACGGCAGGATCATGATGAAATAACTTATGGCGCGATCGCGAAGGCAGATTTGTTGGTTTTCTGTCTTACCTCAATGCTATTTGACGCCATAACGGTGGAAAATTTTAAGCAGTTAGCCTACCATCAAGGCTATCGCTGGAAAATGATGCTGGTGATTAATAAAATGTCTGATGAGGCGGGTGATGATAGTGAAAAAATGGCTAACTATCGTCGCAGTTTGGCGGAAGCCTTACATCCCTATAATCTTGATGAATTTCCGATCTGTTTTATTGATGCAAAAGACTACTGTGAAGGAATCGATGCAGGGGATAAGTTTCTGATAGACGTGAGTCGTTTTTCCACCTTAATGGAGACATTGAATACTTTTGTCGAACAGCGAGGGTATTTGAGCCGATTTGATACACCCATTCGCATCGCCTTAAGCTGTGTGGATGACGCGCAATTCCACATCAGTCGTACCACCCCCCAAGACTCCGTATTCTTAGAAATTCTTACCCGCCTAAATCGAATTCTACACCAAGAACGCCATCGCCTGCGTACCAAGATTCAGGGGATAATTCTGCGTCTATCTGCCGCGATTATTCAAGAAGGGGATATCCTGCAATTAGCCTTGGGTAGCCAACTTAACTTTGAACAATTGACTCAGCGAACGGAACTGAATATCCAAAAGCATTATGAACAAGCGGGACAACAAATAGCTAATACTCTGAAGCAGGCGATGATATCCCTGCACGAGCATGTCGGTACAATCTTGAAAGGAAACCTCGTGAAAATTTTGCTAGAATCCTGGGAAAATATTCAACAGAATACTGAAAATTTAGATAACTCTAAAAAGGCACAACGCATCCAGCATCAACTGTATTGGTTGAAAAATTTTAGGGATACCGTTAAGATGATCTCAGAAAACTCTCCCCAGAATTTAGCCGAGTTTCAAGTCAAACCTTGGCAGACGGTAGAAGCAATGACTCCGATTGTTCATATCTCGCATTTCTTGAGTTCAGCGACAATCCTTTTCTCGGAAAAAGCTGAATCAGATAGTCGGGAATCCACAGCACAGATGGAAAAGCAAATGAACGATATTATCCGTTATATTACAACTCAATTTCAGACAATTGCTAAATATTTAGAAAATCAAATTAATCTTAAACTGTGGGAAGTAGAGCAACAAACCTATCGCCAAATTGAGCAACAAATTAGCGTAAAACGGCAGCAAGAAATAGACGCGATCGCAGGTTCCAACAAAGAGGTGAAACAATTAGCTGAAATTCGCCGTGACTTTGAGCGAATTTTACAGTATATTAGCAAAGAAACTGGAAATTCAGCGGCTGTCTCAGGAACAGATGACAGGTAATACAAAATTCAGTTTTGTTGTTTGATGAAACCGGAGAACTGAGTTTGGAAATTACGCGGGAGGCGGGACAGTTGGTGGCGGATAATAATCCCACAATAGTGAGGGTTAAGCCAGGGGATAAAATTATTATTCGCAAAGCCTCAGAGGTGGGACGATTAGTATCTGATTAAGTTTATAGTTGCGATGTCTTCGCCTCTTCCCAATGAGCGATCGCGTATTTTTACAAAACTTAATGATCCTATTATACCAAATCCGCCTTTATTACCCCCTTTTGCCACGGCGATTGAAATCGCTGCTACACAAACAAAGTCCGCCTACGCGGACTAAGTTATAACGGGGGTAGCTAACCCGGATTTGGTATTACTTATCTACCCGTTAACAATCTTTGATCTGGATAGATTAGTCGAGGAATTTAGAGTAAATTGGGATTGTAGGAATTATCACGGTTTATTGTAGGGGCGAGTCGCTGTTCATAGTAGGCGGTGTTAGAATTAACTTGTCTCGACTCGCCCTTGTCTAAATGTAGGCGGTGTCAGATAATTATCGATACCCGATGCATAGTGACCCGATAAAATAATTATTATTGCTCTATTTTAGGCGTGCCACGTCAGTTTATGGCGAAGACAGCGCAACTACGAACTTAAGGGTTGATGAAGTCTAGATGAGTTCCTTCCAAGCGGCGTAATTCATCGGGAGTTCCCGTTAGTTTGAGTTGTCCATTCTCTAGGAGTACAATCCAATCGGCGCGGTTAATCACGCGAGGGCGATGACTAATCATAATTGTGGTTTTACCTTGGCGATGAAAGAGTAATTTGTCTAGAACTTCTGCTTCGCCTACGGGGTCAAGAGCGCCTGTTGATTCATCTAAAATAAGTATCGGAGGATCAGTGACAATTGCCCTAGCTATGGCTAATCGCTGTCGTTGTCCCCCAGAAATATTCGCACCGAATTCGCCTAAAACCGTTTGATACTTATCGGGAAGTTGATTAATAAATTCATCAGCATTGGCAATTTGACAGGCGGTGACAATTTGCTCAAACGTGGCGTTGGGATAGCTGAAGAGGAAGTTCTCTAAAATGGAACGACTCCAGAAATGGGGTTCTTGGGGAACCAGGATAACCTGCTGTCGTAAACAGTCCAAGGAGAGATCCTGGAGATTATAAATGCCAATGCGAATATTGCCCGATTGCAGTGAATAGAGGCTGGCGATGAGTTTGGCTAAGGTGCTTTTACCACAGCCAGATTTACCGATTAATGCGGTGACTTTACCGCCGGGAATGGTGAGAGAAAAATCCGTGAGTAGGTTCACTCGTCCGGTATGATGAAAGTTAAGATTGGTGCAGATAATATCCGCCGCGTCGGGAATTTTGGCAAAGGGTTTTTTGCTGTCCTCTGGGGTTTCTGGAGTGGCGTCGATGACTTCAGTTAATCGTTCTGTCGCGGTTTTGGCACGGGTGAATTCATCCACAAAGGTAATTGTAGTTTTAATGAAGCTGGTAAAGTTACCATTCATGCTGTTAAATGCCAGCAATTGACCGATGGTTAATTCATCTCCAATGACTAGGCGGCTACCAAACCAGAGTAAGGCAATACTACCGATGCTGGAGACTAATCCAGAGAATACATTATTATAAATGGCAATTTGAATCGTGCGGAATGTAATATTAGCAAGGCGACCAAATCGACTTTGAAATTCCTCCCAGGCTTGGGGGGCGGCGTTGGTAGTTTTTAGGGTGAGTGCGCCTTTAAAGGTTTCGACTAAAACCCCTTGATTTTCGGCATCGGTGACTAAAAGGCGGCGAGTTTTCTGTTGTAGGGTGGGTAGGAAAATGATCGTGGAAAGGGTCATTAAAACCGCAATCACCGCCGCCGCAATCGTGAGTTTCCAGCTATAGAACAGCATGAATCCCAAGGAAACCAGGGCAATAAAAAACTGACTGGGGAGGCTGATAATGGCTTGGGAAACCAGTTGGTTAATTTCACGGATATCGCGGAGACGGCTGACGATTTCGCCACTACGACGGGATTCGTAGTAACTTAAGGGAAGGCGTAGAATTTGCCGTCCGAATTCCAGGACGAGTCCCAATTCTAAGCGTTGAGCAAAGTGGGCAATGAGGTTCGATTGTACGAGTTGTAGGCTGCTTTGCACCAGGTTCATCACCATCACCGCAACGACTACACCCGTTAGCAATTGGGTATCCCCCTGTACCAACACTTCATCGGTGAGAATTTGAATGAAGAAGGGGTAAGCTAGGGAAAGTAAACCGAGAACTAGGTTAATTAATAAGGCTTCACCGAGAATGCCTTGATAGGGTAAGACGCGCTTGAAGAAGCGGATAAAGCCACTGGGTTTATCGCTATCATCCGGTTGGCTAAAAAAGCGACTCTTATCAGGTTGGAGTAAAAGCATTACCCCATTAAACCAACCTTGGGCGAGTTCGGATTTGGACAGATAACGGATACCTACACCGGGATCAGCGATGATGTATTTTTTGCCCCGTTGTCCATATAATACGACCCAGTGATAGCCTTTCCAGTGAATAACGGCGGGTAAGGGGGCTTGATCTAATTTGTCGAGGATTTCCGGGGTGGCTTTAACGGAACGGGCATTAAATCCTAGGGCTTCCGCGCCCCGTTTAAGTCCCAATAAAGTGGTTCCTTGTTGTCCGGTGCCAACGGCTTCTCGGATACGACTAATGGTAAAGGTACGCCCGTGGTGTTTAGTAATAGTGGCTAGACAAGCAGCACCACAGTCTTCTTCGCTGTGTTGGAGAACACTCTGATATTTTTTCACCGCTAAGAAGGCAAAACCTTATTGTATCGTTATTGACTCTTGCCGAGCCAGCATTATTTTCCACAACAATCCTAACCCGATAAATGTTCTTTTGAATTTTTGAATGATTGAACTAGGTATAAATACTTCTGTTTACCCCGATTTCATGGTACGAAAAAACAAGCTTCAAGTTGAAGTGCCGAATGGGGAGCATAAGTCTAGTGGAATCTAGATGAGGCGGCAAAGTTTGCTTAGCAAGAATAGCTATTTAACGACCGACTTAGACAAACGATATATCTATATAGTTATGGCGTACCACGCATCATTTGACGTTTAAAGATTCTAGTGGTAATATATCCAATAAGTAAAATTAATTTTAGTAGGTTAAAGAAAAATGGAAGAATTTAAAGATAAAGAATTGTTTGTAGAACTTACCCCTGAAGAACTAGAAGAGTTGAAAGGGGGATTACTTCCTACTTTCCGGGGTGATCCTCATCCTCAACCAAGTATAACGGGTCCCTTTCTAAGTAAGCTCTTCCCAGGATTCCCATATGGAATTGCTAATCCTGACTTTTTAAGGAAGAATAAATATAGGTAATTTTTGATCCGTAAAAAAGTCGTCTCAAAACAACGTCGCATTTTTCGGTCAGGTGGGGATTGCCTACCTGAAGACTGACTCAGGAAAAAGGCAGTTTTATAGGGAGTGCGCTCCCTAAACATTTTAGTAAATTTTTAGGACTTGGAGTAGCGTGATTTTATGGCACCGACTGGAGAGTGTCAGCGAATTTTACAGATCCACCCAACTCGAAGATGTAATCTACAATGTCTTCATTGCTACTCCTCTTCTAGCCCTCAAGAACAGGAGGAACTGGATGAGGTACTTCTCCAACAGGCAATAGCCGACGCTAGTGCAGAAGGCTATACAGTTGCTAACATTTCAGGTGGAGAACCCCTTTTGTACAAACCACTCGACAAGCTGCTGGAACAGGCTCATCAATGTGGTATGGTAACAACCGTTACCTCAAATGGGATGCTCTTAGATGAGAAACACCTGGAAAAGCTAAGTAACCGGGTGGATTTACTAGCAATTAGTCTTGACGGTGTACCTGCATTCCATAACCGAATGCGCTCTTTAGAACAAGCTTTTGAGATAATGACATCAAGACTTGAAGGGCTTCGACAATCGGGCATTCCTTTCGGATTTATTTTTACTCTAACACGGTACAATCTTCAGGACTTAGACTGGGTAGCCAATTTCGCCATTGAACAAGGAGCGAAATTATTGCAGATTCATCCCCTTGGAGAAGTTGGACGTGCCAAGGAGCGTTTAGCGGGAGTAAGAGCAAACGAGAACCAATCCGCCTATGCCTATCTGCAAGGGATGCGCCTGCAAAAAGCCTTTGGAGATCGTCTGTATGTGCAAGTTGATCTTGCCCACCGAGATGTGTTGCGGGCATATCCTGGTATGGTTTTTGCAGATACGTCTTTACTTGAAAATACGGAGGGCTTATTTGCTGATATTTTGTCGCCACTGATTATTGAGGCTGATGGTACAGTTGTGCCAATTCAACATGGATTTGCTCGCCAATATGCTCTGGGAAATCTACGACAAGCGTCTCTCAGGCAACTGGCTGCTAATTGGCGTCGGGAATGCTATCCTTCCTTTTTAGAACTTTGCCGTCGGGTATTTGATGAGCTAACGGCACCGACTGAGATACCCATCACTGACTGGTATGAAGCAATCACCTCTCGCGCCGAGGAATGAGGGCAAACATTTGGGAAAAGTCGTAAAACTTATCCCAGATCACCGTGACACAAGGAATAATTCATGGGAAATCTCAGTTCGATGTAACTGGAGTGTAACTAAGATGTGGCAGCACCGATAATATACCAGAAGTAACCGTGAGGTAGTCGTTAAACAATCCTAGTCTAGTTATGAACGGCTGCTATGGCATACAGCGATTTTTCATTGAATCAGGTTAAAAAAGCTTTTGGACTAATTGAAAAATCGGTTCAGCTTTTCAGTGATGTCGCCACCTTAGAACCAAGTAATTGGCTACAGGAAACCCTTAGCTACAGCCTTAAATTAGCTCTGTTTTCCTCCAGTGAAAAAGCCCGTTCAGAATTTATTATTGCCCCCATTTTAATTGAGCTAGAACGACGAAATCCGAATAAACTATCCATCTATTCTGGCGAAAAGCTCGATGTAGACGATGAGCAAGGGTTGAAAGGAGAATGTGATTTTATCTTGGCTAAAAGTCCCGTTTCTCTGACGATGCAGGCTCCGATTGTGTCTTTGGTAGAAGCGAAGAAAAGCGATATCAAAGGTGGTTTAGGTCAGTGCATTGCTCAAATGTTGGGAGCGCAACGCTTTAACGAGCTAGAAGATAACTCAATTTCTAGGATTTACGGCTGTGTAACCACGGGGGAAGATTGGCAATTTTTGAAGCTAGAGGGCAATTGTGTTTTCGTGGATAACCCGCGCTATTACATCAATGAACTGGAAAAACTGCTGGGCATTTTCCAATTTATTGTGGATAGTTATGAACTTTGATACTGAAGGAAACGTTGTCAGGGAAGCATGAATAAACCACACTAATCCTCCCTAACCCTAAAAAAAGACCCCTCCCTAACCCTCCCCTTATCAAGGGGAGGGAACTCACTTCAGGGCGATGGAAATCGAATAACTTTGCTTTGCTATCCCCCCTTGGCAAGGGGGGATAAAGGGGGGTTAAGATTAACCTGAATGGGATGGGCTTTGATAATCTAAAATTTTGCTTGCTAATTTATTATGCTCAGTGAATCTAACCCTCAGGTTCTCCGCCCGATTCAAAGCGATGAGTTTCTCCCGCCAATCAGTCGCTGGACAACCCTTGGCGGACTGTTTCTAGTGGGAACCTGTGGAATCGCGGTAGCTCTTGCCGCTTTCACCAAATACAATATTACCGTAAAAGCCCCTGCCACAATTCGTCCAGCGGGTGAATTGCGTCTGGTACAAGCCGCTACCCAAGGAACCGTGAAAAGTATCCAGGTAAAAGAAAACCAACCTGTTAAACAAGGGGATATTATTGCTACCATTGACGACTCCCGCCTCCAAACTCAAAAAAGCCAGCTACAAAGTAATCTGAAACAAAATCAACAACAACTTAGGCAAATCGACGCCCAGATTATTGCCCTCGATAAACAGATTAGCGCCGAACGCGATCGCACCCAACGCACCATCGCTTCCGCCAAAGCTGAACTCAACCACACCCAACGGGATTATCGAGATAGACAAATCACTACCCAAACCTCAGTTCAAGAAGCCGAAGCCAATTTAAACCAAGCCAAAGAAGATTTACAACGACAACAAGCACAGCTAAAATCAGCTCAGGCGAATTTAAAGTCCACCGAAGCCGCCTTAAACGCCGCCAAAGCTAGACGCGATCGCTACAAACCCATTGCTGAATTGGGCGCCCTGTCTGAGGATCAATTCCAGGAAGCCCAACTCTCTGTCACTCAACAAGAACAAGCCCTGGAAGCCCAAAAAGCCACCGTTGAAGCCCAAAAACAAGACATCGAACGATTCGCCTCCGCCGTCGATGCAGCCCAAGCTAGACTAGCAGGGGCATTGGTCCACCTGAACCCCAGTAATGCTACCGTCGCCATAGCCCTAGAGAAAATCGCCCAAGAACGCGCCACAGGCGAAGCCAGTCTATCCCGATTAAACCAAGAACACTCACAACTAATCCAGCGTCAGGTGGAACTCCAGAACCAACTCAACCGAGATAGGAATGAACTCAAACAGGTGGAAACTGAACTCACGGGTACTGTGATTCGTGCTTCAGCTTCTGGGATTATCCAACAACTGAATCTCCGCAACCGAGAACAAGTCGTCAATTCAGGAGAGGCGATCGCACAAATTGCTCCCAGTGAAGCGCCCTTAGTGATTAAAGCCCTAGTACCCTCTCAGGATATCGGTAAAGTAAAAACAGGTCAACGGGTGCAAATGCGCGTCTCTGCCTGTTCCTATCCCGACTACGGTACGCTTCCCGGGACAGTTAGCACCATTTCTCCAGACGCGATCGCACCTCACTCCAATGGTGTTAATACTTCTGTGGGCAGTAATACAAATACAGCGAGTCCTGCTTATGATGTGACAATTGAACCCGAACGTTTCCAGTTGAATTCTACTGGGCAAAATTGTCCGATTCAATCGGGTATGGAAGGGAGAGCCGATATTATTACCACAGAAGAAACGGTTTTGACCTTCATTCTCACAAAAGCGAGATTACTGACTGATTTATAAGCACCACATCAAGTGAGAAATGTTAAAGTCGCATAGTTGACATGCAAAAACGTCATTTTGGCTAGTATTATGTATCTTAAGTAACTAGATGAATTGGGCATTCCCTATAGATTATAGATTGGTTCCAGAAATTTATTTCCTGGCTATACGATGAGCGCGAGATTACCCTTAATTTAGTGCCATTCATCAATCTCAATGAATGTAACTTATGAGGGTAGAGAATATAGATGAATTGCAATTGACAATTTTATTGAATGATCATGAATCAACCCACCTATCTCGGTAAAGTCTATTTAGTCGGCGCAGGTCCTGGAGATCCCGGATTATTTACCCTCAAAGGTAAAACCTTGTTAGAACATGCCGATGTGGTGGTTTACGACGCTTTAGTCAGTGCGCCTATTTTGGCAATGATTAACCCGAAGGCGGAAAAGATTAATGGAGGAAAACGGCGCGGGCGTCATTCATTACCCCAGGAACAAACCACACAGTTACTAATTGAAAAAGCCAAAACGAATGCCGTTGTGGTGCGCCTCAAGGGGGGTGATCCCTTTGTATTTGGGCGCGGTGGGGAAGAAATGGAGGATATAATTCGGGCGGGTGTGTCGGTAGAAGTGGTTCCAGGTATCACGTCGGGGATTGCAGCACCCGCTTATGTGGGGATTCCCTTGACCCATCGCCAGTATAGTTCATCCGTCACCTTTGTCACCGGTCACGAAGCCGTAGGTAAATATCGCCCCCAAGTCAATTGGCAGGCGATCGCACAGGGAAGTGAAACCATTGTAATCTATATGGGGGTGCATAATCTGGGCAATATCGTGGCACAACTTACCGCCGCCGGACGTTCTCCAGCCACCCCCGTGGCTCTAATTCGCTGGGGAACCACACCGCAGCAAGAACACCTAATTTGCACCCTGGAAACCATTGTGCAGCAAGTAGAAGCAACTGGCTTTGAAGCGCCTGCGATCGCGGTTATTGGTGATGTTGTTAATCTACAGCAAATTTTGAGCCACTGCCAACCTATAATTTTTAGTTAGGATTAGTGAATAGTGGAAATCGCTATACTCGTCCTAACGGGGAAAATTAGCTGTAGCCATAAAGGACAGATTTAACGGCTCTGGCATCCACGTAACCATAATACACCTTCTGCCCTCTGCCTTCTGCCTTTTGCTATAGATGGTCAATTCCGGGTCATCCACACCCAAAAACAAGTTAATGCGCTGGTGGGAGTCCCTAACTCCCCAATCACGGTTATTAGTCATCGCCCTGGCTGCACCCTTGGCGGTGTTAAATGCATGGGCATTTTCGGAAATTTTCGCTTATTTTCAATCCCTACTTGTCACGGTATTAGTGGCTTCTCTGTTAGCATTTCTGTTGAACTATTCAGTAAGTTGGTTGGAAAGCCTGGGAATTAAGCGAGGATTAGCCGCGTTATTCGTCTTTTTAGTCGCGCTGTTGCTGTTGTTTGCAATTGGCGTAACGCTGTTTCCCCTGGTTATTACTCAAGCCCAACAACTGGTGAGTCGTTTACCCGAATGGTTCGATTCCGGGCGGCGTCAGCTTATCATGCTGGATCAGAGGATTGAAGATTTAGGTTTGCCGATTAGTTTGGATGGTTTAATTATTCAAATTAATGACCGACTTAAAGCACAACTGCAAATTATTGCCTCTAAATCCTTGAATCTTACCCTAAATTTAGCGGTGTTTACCGTAACTAAGGTTTTGGATGTATTATTAACCATTATTTCCACATTTTATTTACTTCAGCATGGTCACGAAGTCTGGCGTAGTTTAATTGATTGGTTACCTAAGAAACTGCAGAAATCGGCGTCAAACACCCTACGTTTAAGCTTCCAAAACTACTTTATCGGGCAGCTAATTATTGCCACCTGTATGGCGTCGGGGTTAATTTCGCTATTTGTCTTACTTAAAGTTCCTTTTGGTCTGCTATTTGGCTTTACGATTGGAGTCATGGCACTTGTTCCGTTTGGCGGTTCTGTGGGTATAGCATTAGTCACGCTACTTGTAGCATTGCGAGATATTGGCTTAGGGGTTCAGGTATTAGCGGTGGCGGTGGTTTTTCAGCAACTTGTGGAAAATTTATTGGCGCCGAGAGTTTTTGGTCGTGTTACAGGATTAAATCCGTTCTGGGTGTTTATTTCTCTGTTAATTGGGGTAAGGGTGGGGGGATTATTGGGCGTGATTGTAGCGGTACCCACTGCTGTTGTGATTAAGGAGGCTTTGGGGGAGGTACGAAAGGCGAGAAAAGACCGGAATACGGGGGTGAATCCATCGGCTGAGTTGGTTCAAGATATGTAGGGGCGCACGGGGCGTGTGCCCAGAAAGGCTGTAGGATTAAATCTGTTAGTCATTATATATATTTTTTTAACGCAGAGAACGCAGAGGTTTACGCAGAGAACGCAGAGGGAGTTAGTGGTGTATGGCAATCGGTTGTAATTTTAAGGCTAAAGCCCTGACTACGAACGTAAGGTAAGAGTTGATGAGAGTTTAAGGGTTTTGTTGTGTCCTGTGTAAGGCAAAGTATGAACGCATCCAATCGGCGATCGCTGATTCGGTTTATTCTGTTGGTTATTGTTGGCTTGGCTTTGGCTTTAGGGCTGGCGAATTGTGATAGTCCCTCTCCCCAAACTAGCGATAGTCCCACGATTCCTGCTGATACCCTGGTTTATGGTTCGGGTGGACAACCGGTGAACCTGGAACCGGGAAATATTACCGACGGTAATTCTATTGTTGTACAGCATCAAATCTATAATACCTTGCTGAGTATTAAACCGGGAACCACGGAGTTAGAACCAGGGTTGGCGACGGAGTGGATGGTATCTGAGGATGGTAAGAGGTGGACGTTTAAGTTGCGCGATGATGTTAAATTTCACGATGGTAGCGATTTTAATGCCGAAGCGGTAAGGTTTAATGTAGAACGTTGGTGGAATCCCGACAGTGAGTTTGGGTATCGGGATGCAGGGAAAAATTACGAGATTTGGGCGAATTTGTTTGGCGGGTATAAGGGAAGTCCGGACTCAATTTTACAAGATATTGTTGTCGCGGATGATAATACCATTGAGTTTATCCTTCAGCAACCCTTTGCCGCATTTGGGGCGGCGATATCTTCGAGTTATTTTGGGATTGCCAGTCCCGATGCGATTAAACAAGCGGGGGCGGATTATGGCACTCCAGCATCCTTGGCAGTGGGTACGGGACCATTTATATTTAA
This sequence comes from Coleofasciculus sp., assembly GCF_046565525.1. NCBI lineage: Bacteria > Bacillati > Cyanobacteriota > Cyanophyceae > Coleofasciculales > Coleofasciculaceae > Coleofasciculus > Coleofasciculus sp. The sequence goes on from NZ_JBKHUP010000015.1 coordinate 28,895, forward strand.
AGAATGGCGGACTGGCGATCGCATTGTTCTAGAAAAGAATCCGAACTACTGGAAACCGGAGTTACCGAAGTCGAATCAGTTGGTGATTCGCTTCATTACTGATCCATCGGCACGGTTGGCACAATTACGGGCGGGTACTATTGATTTTACTGTGGATTTATCCCCCGATCAACTAGCCGAAATTGAAAATGATGCCAACCTAGACGCCGTATTTCGCCCCTCATTTAACGTCGGCTATTTGGCACTAAATCCCAGCTATGAACCCCTTTCTAAGGTAGAAGTACGTCGTGCGATCGCGCAAGCTATTAATACCTCAGAAATTGTCCCCGCCTTCTGGGGAGAATTGGGTCAACATGATAATCATTTTACCCCGCCGTCTCTCTCGGAGTATCAATCTGAGCAAATTATCAATTATCCCTACAATCCTCAACAAGCCAAACAACTGATTGCTGATGCAGGGTATCCTGATGGCTTTGACCTGGATTTGTGGTATATGCCCGTCAGTCGTCCTTATTTTCCCACACCCAAACCCATCGCGGAAGCGATAGCCGCCGAATTAAGTGCAATTGGGATTAACGTTAACTTACAAACTAAAGATTGGGCAGCTTATTTAGAGGATCGCCGAAAATCACCAGGATTTCAAGCCTTTATGTTGGGATGGACAGGAGATTATGGTGATCCCGATAACTTTTACTATGCTCATTTTGGTCCCGGCGCAACTGAGGATTTAGGCGGCTGGAAAAATGAGCAAGTTCTCCAGCTTTTAGAACAGGGAAGGGCGACAAATGATCAAGCAGAACGAACTCAAATTTATGCCCAAGTCGATGAAATTTTAGCCCAAGAAGCCGTCCGATTACCCATCGTTCACTCTCAGCCCTTATTAGCTAAACGCAAATCCGTTACCGGGTGGACACCCAGTCCCCTAGGTTCAGAAACGTTTGAGACAATAAGCAAAAGTTTGTAGTTGCGCTTGTAGTTGCGCTTTAGCGCCATTAAAAGTAGAGCGTTGACCACAAACCCTCAACCAAGTCAATCCATATCACCATTGTAGATTGACTTGAACGAAAGGATGATTAAAGTTTTGAGGAAATTAGTTAGTTCTCTGTGTCAATCTGTGTCCCTCACTATTCAGGCTTCTGTCTGCATCATCCCCTCTGTGTCATCTGTGTTTTTGTCAATACTTAGTCATGATTTTTATCTAAACTTAAAAAAAATACATGCATCCAAGGAGACATTAAGAGTGAGACGAAAACTATAAATTATACAAAGTTTTACGAATATTCAAGGGATTTAGCTGTGTCAAAATTAATTTTGCCCACAAAAAACCCATCATAGATAGTATACCTGAAAACCGCACAAGCCTCTCACAATCGCTGTAACCCCTGAAACTTCGTAGCTTTTTCGCAAAAAGAGGTGAAAAACGAGCAATTATGACGTTTTGTTGAGACGAGACTCTGATTGAAAAAATTAAACCGTTCTAGAGTAAAGAATAGTTTAAGTTATTAGGACTTGACAAAATGAGGTGAAACGACATTGAGTCAAGGGAAAGGAAATGTCAGTAGCGAAGGAGAAAGAAATAGCCAAGTGGGATTTAGTGAATAGTGGGTATCAAAAGAAGGCAAGAGCAATGGTTAGTCGATACAGTATCGTCCAATACGTTCCCAATCCGATTGCTGATGAGCGGATCAATATTGGTGTGCTTGCCTTTGATGATGAGCGGGTGTGTGTTCGGTTTTTAAGCAATTGGGAACGGGTAAAACGCTTTGGAATGGAAGATATCCATTTCCTCAAAGATTTCGCTAGTCGCGTGGAGGATGCGGCTGCTGATGGATTATTGTTTCCGGGGGATTCGCCAAATGAGACTCCCCAGCAGGAACGTTTAATCAGAGTCGCTCAGAATTGGTTTAATAGCATTCAGTTAACTGAACCGCGTGGTTCTCTGGACGATGTAGAAAGCCTTTTAGCTGATATTGCTGATACCTGTTTATTTGAGCCACCGGAGAAGCCAAAGCCGCGCGATCGCGCTGTTGCCGCTAGCGTGGCTGTAAGGCAAATTAAAAACGTGCTTGAACATCGTTTTGGAGATGCAGCAAAAGAGTTAATACACAAAAATTACCCTTTGTTGGGTTCTCATAATATCAAACACGAATTTGATGTTGTCGTTGCCAATGGAAAACCTTATTTTGCTGCTCAAGGACTTTCTTTTGAAGTTAAAGTTAAAACGACTCTTCAAAATTCAATCTCTTGGAAAATTTATGATGTGAAAGAACTTCAACCTGATTTTCCTTTAGCTATTGTGACTTTACCTCCTAATTCACACGATCCTACCCATGAAAAGATTAAGCAAAATTATGAAAAAATAACCTCTATGTATTCTGATCTGGGTGCAGACATTTTAACAGAAGACGAAGTTAAGCCTTGGGTCGAGGATAACCTTAAAAAGTTTGATCTGTCTAACCGTTCACACATTAAACTCTGTTGACCCAATACGGCTCGCAGATGACTTACTATATCATCAAGCGTCTACTGAACCTGTTACCGGTTCTTCTCGGTATTACCCTGTTAGTCTTCCTCTTCCTTCACCTAATCCCCGGTGACCCAGCAACGGTTATGCTAGGAGAACGAGCGACTCCCGAACAGGTAGAAGCGTTACGGGAACAACTGGGTTTAAATCAACCCCTACCTCTGCAATATCTCACTTTTATCAACAATCTACTCCATCTCGACTTCGGCACAAGTATTATCAGCGGTATTCCCATTATCGATGAAGTTAGAACCCGTTTTCCCGCCACATTTGAATTATCCCTAGCCGCCATGATAGTCGCCGTCATTTTGGGAATCCCGGCTGGAGTTTTAGCGGCTGTTTATAAGAATCGTCCCGCCGATAACGTAACCATGATTGGCTCATTGCTAGGGGTTTCCATGCCTGTGTATTGGCTGGGATTACTCTTAATTTACCTGTTTGCCATTACCTTGAACTGGTTTCCCCCCAGTGGACGAATTAGTATTGAAGCGGGATTAAGCTTTCAACCGATTACGGGATTTTACCTCTTAGATGCTATTCTAAAATTAGATATAAACCTATTACAAGATGTTCTATCTCACCTCATTTTACCCGCTCTAACCCTCGGCACAATTCCCTTAGCCATTTTAGCGCGAATTACTCGTTCTTCTCTGTTAGAGGTTCTCTCCCAGGACTATATTCGCACAGCTAGGGCAAAAGGTATTCCCGAACATTGGGTAATTATTCGCCATGGACTAAAAAATGCTCTATTGCCCGTGGTGACAATTATTGGATTGCAGTTTGGTACGCTCTTAGGCGGTGCTATTCTAACCGAAACTATCTTCTCGTGGCCCGGAATTGGTTCCTGGATTTACGAAGGAATTTTGGCACGAGACTATCCCATTGTTCAAGGTGGCGTCGTTGTTGTCTCGATTATCTTTGTCTTGGTTAATCTTGTTGTTGATATTTCCTATGCGTTAGTTGATCCGAGAATTAAATATAAATAGCGAGTAATGCTAGGCTAAAGTCATCAGTTATCCTGACTTTTCACGGTATGTGGTGCCTCTGTAGGGGCGGGTTTCACTACTATCTTTTCGGTTGCAACCTGATGTAACTAAACCCGCCCCGACTCAGGCGTGAAAAGTCAGATAAGTTATCAGGCATCAGAGGAGATATTTTGTATCTTTATGTTACCGTTTTTAGAAAAAATTCCCTATTCCTTGACAAAGGACAAATGACAAAGGACAAATGACAAAGGACAAATGACAAAGGACGAATGACAAAGGACAAAGAAATGAAAGCCGTCGTCATGACTACTCCGGGTAAGCCAGAGGTGCTGCAATTGCAGGATGTACCCGAACCGAAACTGCAAACCGATAGAGATATCTTAGTGCGACTCCACGCAGCAGGCGTTAACCCCATCGATACCAAACTGCGAAGCCGTGGCACATTCTATCCCGACGAAATGCCTGCGATTTTAGGCTGTGATGGTGCGGGTGTCGTGGAAGCCGTGGGGTCTGCTGTCAGCCGATTTCAAGTTGGCGATGAGGTGTATTTCTGTGCCGGCGGATTAGGAAAATCGGGTACAGGTAATTATGCCGAACTCACAGTTGTTGATGAACGCTGGGTCGCCCGAAAACCCAAATCCTTGTCATTTACAGAAGCCGCCGCCGCCCCTTTAGTCCTAATTACCGCCTGGGAAGCATTATATGACCGAGGGCGCTTAGAAGCCGGACAAACGGCGCTGATTCATGGGGGTGCTGGTGGTGTGGGACATGTTGCCATTCAGCTTGCCAAAATCAAAGGGGCTAATGTGTGTACAACGGTGAGTTCCCAGGAAAAAGCCCGATTAGTGCGTCAATTCGGCGCAGACGAACCGATTCTATACACACAAACCGACTTTGCCCAAGCTGCATTAGATTGGACAGAGGGAAGAGGTGTAGATGTAGCCTTTGATACTGTGGGGGGTCAAACCTTTTACGATACCGTTCCCGCCGTGAAAGTCTACGGGGATTTGGTTACCATCCTCGAACCTGACTATAATATTGGGAAATTGAAAACGGCGCGATCGCGAAATCTGCGGATTAGCTTAGAACTCATGTTAACACCAGCACTCCAAGGATTGGTTGCGGCGCAGGAACACCAAACCGAGATTCTCGAACAATGCGCCCAGTGGATAGATAAAGGTAAGCTAAACATTCACCTCTCTCAAACCATTCCCCTCCCCGACGCCGTTAGCGCTCATCAAGCTATAGAATCAGGATCAACCACCGGAAAAATCGCCTTGCAAATTGCATAAAAAGAAGTCGTGTGGCACACCTAATTTGATGGATTAGCATCTCTTGCTCCCCTCTCCCTTCATTCCCCCCTTTCAAAGGGGGGCTAGGGGGGATGGAGAGGGGCTGGGGTTGAGAGCTTATAAGTTATCACTTATTAGTAAAAATGAACAAAGAAAATCAACTGCTTCAGCAATATAGCCAGAATCAACGAAACTTTTCGGGGATTAACTTACCAGGTGCAACACTCATTACTGAAAAACTCCAAGAGGCGAACTTCAGCCATGCTGATTTTAGCAACACACTTTTATTCGGCTCAAACTTAAGTCAAACCCTATTCCTGAATGCCAACCTTAGTGGTGCCATCTTAGTTGCCACGAATTTAACCGATGCCATCCTGATAGAAGCCAATTTGATTAATGCAAATCTCAGCGGGGCAAAACTAATCGGCGCTCAATTAATCAGCGCTCAATTAACTGGCATTACAATAGTCGGAGCCAATCTGAGCAATGCCACTTTGATTAACGCTGATTTGAGTCAGACCAATTTATATAAAGCCAATTTCAGTTGGAGTGAGTTGAGTCTGACGAATTTAAGCGAGGCGAATTTGAGTGAAGCAGACTTAAGTCATGCGCGTTTAGTCAGCGCTAATTTGACTAGGGCAGATCTCAGTCATGCTAATTTGCAGGAGGCTAATTTCAGTGGTGCTAACCTGAGTGGAGTTAACCTTAAAGATACTACATTAAACATCAATTCACCAGAATTATTAGCAGCAATTATACTGCAAGCGGCTGGGGAAGACAAAGAAAAGCAAAACCTTGCTGAATTATTGCTCATGTATCGCCAAGGATGGGACTATTTAGTCACCCTAAATCACCCCTTAGCCGAATGGGGAATCGAGACGATTAAAGCCATAGCCTCATCTGAGCAAAAATTTCCTGAATAGACCTGTTTGTAGTAGGCACTAAAGTGCCTTAAAATCTGGCGGGTTGTCCGATACTACCGGATATACTATCATGTCCCTCTACCTTGCATCCTTACCTGGCGTTTCATCCCAAATCCGGATTAGCCACCCCCTTTATAATCTAGTCCGCGCAGGCGGACTTAGTTTGTGTAGCAGCGATTTCAATCGCCTCCTCTTACATGGGCTTTCTCTGCCTCTTTAGATACCATCAAACCCAGCCGCTGATTTCTACATCGGTCAAAATTCTCCCCAACTTAAGAGATTCACTTTTCGTTGACTGTAAAATATGTTTCATCATCACAGCTTCTCCCGCATCAGCAGCTAAAAACGCTGCATTTAGGGCAATATTGCGGATATTTCCACCCGCCATATTAACCTTACCCAACTTTTTCATATCTAACCTTTTCGTCGGCGTCTCTTCAGGAAAAATGTGCTGCCAAATCTCGGCTCGCGCTTCAGCATCAGGAAACGGAAACTTCACCGAAAAATTAATTCGACGCAGAAATGCTTGGTCTAATGATTCCAACAGATTTGTCGTCAAAATTGCCAATCCTTGATAGGCTTCCATCCGTTGGAGTAAATAACTCACTTCCACATTCGCATGGCGGTCATGGGAATCTTTCACTTGAGTCCGTTTTCCAAACAAAGCATCCGCTTCATCAAACAGTAAAATTACCCCACCCGTTTCCGCTGCATCAAAAATTCGTCGTAGATTCTTTTCCGTTTCGCCAATATATTTACTCACCACCGCACTCAAATCAATCCGATAAACATCCAGGCGTAATTCCTTTGCTAATACCTCCGCCGCCATCGTTTTCCCCGTACCACTCGGTCCAGAAAAGAGAGCGCTAACCCCTAAACCCCGTCCCCCTTTTCCGGCAAATCCCCACTCTTGATGGACTTTCGCTCGTTGTCGAACATGAGCCGCAATTTCCTGTAATGTATTTTTTTCCCGTTCAGGTAGAATCAATTCCTCCCAAGTCGCTACAGCATCAATCCGTTGCGCCAAATCATCTAATCGGGGACGCGCTTGAGTGCGACAAAAATCCCACAAGTGAGTTTGCAGGGGAGAGAAAGGATTCTCTATTTTGGGTTTTGAGGTTTGGCTTTTAGATTTGCGAGTACGCCTTGAAGAGGAAGCAGGTTTCTCAGGTTCTTTCTCCTTAGGGTCCTCGGTTTTGACTGGAGGAAACTCCATCCCTTCCAGCGATAAACAAGCCGCTTGAATGGCTAGAGGATTGAGATTAAAATGAGACACTAGCGTATCGATTTGTCCATTTAATTCTGACGCCGTTGAACCGAGATACGACTCCCAAATCAACTTTTGTTCCCTGTGACTGAGTTGACCCACATCCAACGTAATCATCGGGCGCTGGCGTTGTGGTTGTCGTTCTTGAGTGCTAATAATTAAAGGCAGATTTAAGTCCTCAACGAACTGAAAGATAGCCAACTCTCGCATCCCATCGGTTTGATTCAGTTCATCGCAGGTGAGTAAGAGGGCGCTGTTGGTTAATATGGCTTCTCGTAAACACCGCTGTTTTAATTGATAGAGTTCATGGGGATTAAGGGGAAGTTGGGACGCTGAAATGAAGTTCAGATGCAAACCCAAAGCACTACAGCCAGCAGCAGCAATGGTATGTTTAGCACCGAGTTCTGCACCACACAATTGAACGATAGGAAAGATAGATGTCGGTGTTTTTTGAGACCAAGTAGCGATGAGTTGCTCGGTGAGTTGTTGGTAGGACGGGGGAAGAGAAGATGGAGGAAAAGGGGGTATAGGTTTGAGGATACCAATCAAGTCATCATCCTCACAGGGTTCACCTAAAAGATAGCAGAAAATACGGGAGTTAATTCTTATCGGAGATTTGGTTAAAGTTTGCCCCTGTTCGATTTCAAGGAGGTTCCACGTCTGCAAGGGGGATTTTGAGGAAAAAATACGCCAATTGATTTCCGGAAAAATAGATAAGGCTAAACCGAGAGTGGGATAATTTCGTTTTAAAGAACCTTGGGCTTTAGTACACAGTTCTTCAAAATAGGGATTTAACTCCATACCAGCACACAAGAGGAGAATATCCCGCTCAAAGCTAGATAAATTGAAGAGATTACAGAGTTGATCTAAAGTTGAGGGATTGTTCTGTAAAACGGCTAAAGCTTCTGGAGCTAATTTGGGAACCGATGGGATTTGGATGGGTGATGATTGCAAGCGCGTGATGTAATCGGCTAACGCCTGATTCACTCGATGTAATGATGCTAGCAAGTATTGTAAGTTAGCCTGATGCCAGGTGGGAAGTGCTGAGACAGCCATAATTAGTCTATGTGGTATCCAAATGTTGCCAAATGTAATGTGATTCGCCGTAATGTTAAGGACTGTTTCAAGTCTGACTGATATAGGGGATGTGTATCATATTATAATTACCACACTATAAAATATTTGGGTTGACATCTCGCACGCATTACGACAACTTGTCAGAGAATTTATTCTCTAGCTATCCGCTTAAGTCCGTTGAAATTCCCTAAACGGAAACGTACAGCAGGAGACAGTTTCAACCAATTTTACCTCACTTCCGAGTTTCCCCAACCGAGGTTGTCTATGTATAAACCATTACAAAAAAAAAGTTCTTCGTGGACTCCAACTTCGATTCAGAAAAAGAGTAAGAACTTTTCCAAACCTGGCAGTTCGGCTGTGCAGCGGAAACGGGAGACACAATCTGACTTTCAGGACATCCCAAGCCACTCCGCCGCCGCTGCCGATTTGTTAACGGCGAACATTATGCGCTCTCTGGACACAGAGCCGGAGAATGAACAATCAGGGGACATATCTAACCAGGAGGTTAACAATACAAAGTCGAGAGTGACGTCAGTATCAGCACCTTTGAGCAACTCTCCACAAATTCAGCGTCAAGAGGAAGAGGGAGAGCCGCAAAATGAAAACCTATTGCCTGCTCCCGTGCTTGGTAGAGCTGGCGCTCAGGGTGCCGAAAACTTTTTGTGGAATTCCGAAAGGCATTTTCAGCAGGCTGGACTCCAGCAACTCCTAGGGGTAGAGTTGAATCGTACCAACCACACAAATATACCGTCAAGAAAGTACAAAGCACAGCCCGGTAAAGGAGCAAGAGAAGGCGCTCCACGAGCTAATAATGGTAACGTTTCCTATCATCTCCCTGGAATGCAAGATCCCCTTGCCCAAAACATTAACCAGCAAATGCAAAACCTGGGTTATAACGACATCAGATTCAATCAAGCCCAGGTTAATGCTCAACGTAATATGGTAGGGAGAAACCGACCAGATAATGCTGGCATTAATCCAAACACTGACAGACGTTGGAATTTAGAGGTTGATACTCAATCTGGACAGAGCTTGCATCATGAACAACAAATTCCCATCAGAGATCCTGACGCAGTGAACAGTTTTGTTCGCGTTGATCCTAATAGTGGAGATTTCAGCAGTGCTAGAACCTACCAACCTAAGCCTCAATGGATGGGAAAAGCTGGAACTGGGGCTTTAGCCGCAGGTGGGATGGCGGCTGTTCAAAATCTGATGGATGGGGAGTTGAGCGCAGAAGACGTTGGCAGCATAGGCCTCAACGCTGGATTTGGTGGTTTGTCTGGTTATACTGACGATTTGCTTACCCCACGCCTAGGAGGAGGAGTTGGTGGTGGTCTCAAGGCTGGAGCCATTATCGATGCTGCAACTAGCGGTTTGTTTTCTACTTGGGATAATGCAGGAGCCTACGAGCAGGGCGATATTGGTGCTGGACAGGCTACAGCTAATGTTGCAGTTGATACAGGTGTTGGTGTAGGTTCTGGGTTAGCAGGCGCAGCGGCTGGAGCAGCTATTGGCTCAGTGATCCCAGTAGCGGGTACGGCTGTAGGAGCTGGCGTTGGTTTTCTAGCCGGTATGGCAGGAAGTTATTTAACTCACGAACTAGCCAATCGTAGCGGTTTTACAGACTGGGCAAAGGAGGGATTGGGCGGTGCGCTAGGTAACTACGACGAAAATCTTGCTGGAGTATGGGATGGCATTGCTGGGGCTAGGAATTCTATTTCCGAAGGCGTCGGTAATACTTGGAATGGTATCCAAGAAGGGGCGGGTAATCTCTGGAATAATGCCTCAGAAACCGCAGGTAATACTTGGAATGGTATCCAAGAAGGAGCGGGTAATCTCTGGAATAATGCCTCAGAAACCGCAGGTAATACTTGGAATGGTATCCAAGAAGGAGCGGGTAATCTCTGGAATAATGCCTCAGAAACCGCAGGTAATACTTGGAATGGTATCCAAGAAGGAGCGGGTAATGCCTGGGATAATGCTTCAGAAACCGCAGGCAATGCTTGGAGTGGTATCCAAGAAGGGGCTGGTAATGCCTGGGATAATGCCTCAGAAACCGCAGGCAATGCTTGGAGTGGTATCCAAGAAGGAGCTGGTAATGTCTGGGATAATGCCTCAGAAACTGCTGGCAATGCGTGGAGTGGTATCCAAGAAGGAGCTGGTAATGCCTGGAATAATGCCTCAGAAACTGCTGGCAATGCCTGGGATGCTGTAACAAGTTGGTGGTAAAAATGACAATTAAATCTGATCAATCAAAGCTACTCGCAAACTTTCAGGATTTACTGAATCTGTTGAAAGAAGATAATGTACCTCACCGCGCTAACCCAGAACAACAAAGCGTGGAACTTCCCACTCAATCTGGAGAGCTCGAAGGGGAGATGCTAATTCTATGGGATGCAAGAAGCTCATTAGTGCAATGCATCCATCCTTTACCTTTTGAAGTGCCAGAAGACCGAATTCCTGCTGCTGAAAGCGCGATCGCACGGATTAACCATGCATTAACATTACCAGGCTTCGGGCTAAATCATGTCAGTCGGTTGCTCTACTATCGACTTAGTGTGCCCCGTCGGGATGACGGGACTTTATCAGTTCAGGAACTTCAGCGTTTGTTCCGCACTACTGTCAAGACAGCAGAAGACTTCTATCTACCGTTGTCAGGAGTGGTACGAGAGGGCAAAAATCCCGAACAAGTGATAGCTAATGCTTCATCCATATCTGGTTTTCCAGATTCCCGGTAATCTTTCCTATATGAAGTTCAATATGTATTTTGAACTCAGATATCAAAGGTATTTTTGCTGGTTAGTTATTTCAAATACCCGGCAATAGTATCCACCAGAAAAATCTGTACAATGAAGCGATAAAAATGAAATGGGTAAGCGTGAAGAACTTATTGAAAAAATTCGAGCGCAAGGATTTGTTTTGCCTATTGCACAAAACCCTCCCTTTCCTCTTGTTTCATTGGAAGATTTTTTCCTAGGGAACGAGGATTATGGATCAATTGGTTGTAACTTGCTAGAACATCCAGGGCTTGAGCAGTTTTTTGAGCGTCTAAAGTTCATTCGTGAACGTCAAGATGTTCAAGATGTATTAGTTGCAGTTATTGAAATAGAGGAAGATTTTCCAGATATGTGGCCCTTTTCTGATCACATATATATAATCACCTCGGCTTCAAGGACAGAAGTTGAAAATTGGTTAGCCGAGCTACAGCCAGATGAGGTTGTTGAGGGATGGGCAACAGAAAAACCATCCAATGCGCCCGAAATACTTCCGGGTTTTAATATCTTTCATGCATGGTGGGATTAAGTAATCCTTGATTACCTCTAATAATCAGGTGAAGGTGATGAGTACCACTATTTCTACGGGAAATTTTGATTCCGCATTATGGAGAGCGCAATATAAAAAATATCAGCGTGATAATCCTCGTATTGGTATGGTTCCTGATTTAGAACGGGAAGTTTTACACAAACGTATGTCCCGAGAAGTAGTAAGAGAGATTCTTGGACGACCTGAGCAAGTCCGAGAAAATGCAGACTTGTATTATTTAGGTGTCTCTCCTTTTGGACTTGACTATGAACAATATGTAATTGAGTATGATCCGGAAAACAAAGTAGTTAAATTTTTTATTAGTCGCGGATAGGGCTATGCCTTCGTATGACAACAAGCGATGTATTGCGAAGTATTCCTCTGAGTAAACTCTCGGTAGAGTTACTAGAGCAGGATTTACAGTTGGACAGCAAACTCGTTCAGGTGGAAGGTTCTGTACGAACAACCGCCTGGATGGTAGATTACGACGCTCTCGAACCGTGGAAACGTTGCCTAATCGATAATGGTGATTTATTACCGTCTTGGACATACTGGTGGTTAACCCTGACAGCCGAACTCGCTTACAATGCGTCTTGGAGGCACTTTAGTGCCATAAAATGCTTGATTGTCAACCCCTAAAGTCATGCCTATAGCATATTTCTATACTATTGTGTTTTCCTACATCTGGCGGGGTACCGGATATGATATGGATTGTGATGTTGGGTTTCGTTCCTCAAGCCAACCTACGAGGTGAGCGATCGCACTCCTGTAACATCTGCTTAACGCGATCGCACTTCCAGCCAACTTGACAAATCTTCCCAACTGTTAAAATCAAAAATATCTTCTCCTAAACGTTCCAACTCTTCAATAGATAAGTCTTCCAGTTGGCTGTTGATTGTCGCCGGAATATCTCCAAAACGCTTTTTCAGTTGGCGCATGATTAAGGCGATCGCCTCTTTAATTCGTCCTTTTTTTTCACCTCGTTCTTCACCTCGTTTTTCACCTTTTTCTTCAGCATAAGCAATTCGCCCTTTTTCATCTTGCAACATCATCCCTCGGCGATCCACGATATCTAACTCTTCCACCGTCATGTTAGCTTGGTTAGCCAGTTGTAAAGCAAATTCTATCTCAGAGATTGCTGCCAAACTCTCCGGAATATTATCTAAATGTGCCGTCTCTTTCAGAAAATAAATCCATTTATCTGTCAAACTATGTGACTCAGAGATAGTTTTATTAAACTTCGGCAATTCTACAAAAATGAGTCGCAATTCATTTTCCAGGATTTTAAACTTTTCTTCTTCCTCATGAAAAGCAAACTTACTAATTATTTTCTCCGTATCGTTAAATAGGATGAAATCGGTAATCGTCACCGCGATCGCTGGATTGATTAGTGGATAATCTTCCCCTTTGACCAACTGATTACTATAAGCTTTTGCCAGGTTATACGCCACCCGTTTGTTAAAAGCCACCATAGACGCGATTTGCATCTCTATGATCACAATAGAACCATCTGCTAATACAGCTTTTACGTCCAAAAACGTGTCTTTTAAGGTGAACACCTGACCGGGATTATAAGGATTGACAATCGTTAAGGATTGAATCACCTTATCGCCGCCATAAATTATGGCATTAAGAAAGCTAATTAAAATTCTTTGGCTTTGTTCAGAACCGAATATTTTTTTAAAGGCATAATCGACCTTAGGGCTGATAAATCTCATTTGTTTCTCCCGTTTTAGCCTGAAATGATAGGATACAATTTAATTGTAACATAAATAAACAATTTAATCCCCATACCTCTTATAGTGATGCGATCGCCAGAAAAAATAGTTATGAAAACCACGCCTAATTATTCAATGTCGTCAACCTAAATCTTATTGATACAACTCTCACAGAACCAACGGTTACCATCACTGCGGAGGAAATATAAGGTGATATCATGTCCGGTTGAATACCCATAATTACGGTGATGGGGAGTAGGGGTGATGAGTCCGGACATCATATGAGTTAAAAGCTGTGCGATCGCGGCTGGGAGTGTACCCGAGAAAACCCAATCTGATGTGATGGATTGGAATGGTAGGGGCGCACAGACGTGCGCCCTTTTACCACACCAACCTGTTACACTAAGTCGTTTCTCGCATTTCGCTGGTGCGTACTGATAAAGTTTTCGTCTGATTACCCCGCACCACTTTGACTTGGAGAACTTGATTCACACCACTATTCTCCACCAGGCGTTGTAACTGTTGTGCACTATTGACAGATTGTCCATTAATCGCCGTGACGACATCCCCACGACGCATACCCGCCGCCGCCGCTGGTGAATCTGGCACAACTTGCACGACTAAAACCCCATTCACTTCCGGTACCATGAATGAGGAATTTGGATCGCGATTATTTTCTTGCGCCAATTGAGGGGTTAAAGTTGTCATGCGAATGCCGATGAACGGATGGACAACTTTTTCACCGCGCATCAATTTGGCAGTAATTTCTTTGGCTTTATTGATGGGAATGGCAAAACCAATTCCCATCGCATCGGCACGAATGGCGGTATTGATACCAATCACTTGTCCCTGTTGGTTTAAGAGTGGACCACCAGAGTTACCGGGGTTAATCGCCGCATCGGTTTGAATGAAATCGAGTCGTTTTTCGGGAATCCCAGCTTCTGCACTCGATCGCTGGAGAGTACTGATAATCCCTAGCGTCACGGTATTATCTAGCCCCAAGGGATTGCCCACTGCGATCGCCCAATCCCCGACTTGCACATTAGTGGAGTCTCCCAATGTGACAACAGGCAAATTGTTGCCATCAATTTTGACTACCGCCAAATCGGTTATTTCATCGACACCCTGCACATTTCCTTCAAATTGGCGTCCGTCTTTGAGAATTACCGTTACTTTATCAGCCCGGTCTACCACATGGGCATTAGTGACAACCACACCACTCGGGTCAATAATAAAGCCAGAACCTTGACCCCTCAGACGCCGTTCTTGGGGCATTTGGGGAAGCGCCTCCTCCCCGAAAAACCGTCGGAAGAACGGATCATCGAAAAATGGATCAAGGCGGCGTGTCACTGTGCGTTCCGTGTCAATCCGCACCACCGCAGGTCCAACTTGATTCACCGCCGCTGTAACAAAACTGCCGCCGATATCGGTAATGGGTGGGCGTTGGGCGAGAACTATGGGAGATTCGGGTTCATTTTTCAAGACCGGTTCAGCGTGAGAGGGTAAGACATTATAAAACCCAACCGTCAACAGAACACCTGTTGCGATCGCAATCACATAAGCGCTGATTTGGCGTAACCGAGGGAACAACGTTGTCAATCGCATAGCCTTATTCTTGAGTTCAGTTATATGTATCTATGATCATCTATCCAAATTATTGTCACAATTGCTTAACATTGGCTGGTTAATCCAGGACGTTCTTTGAGCCAAAAGTGTTTCAGCGATGAGCGGTTCCCCTCCATTGGAAAACCTTGCTCCCAAACATCTCGACTCTGGATTACTATGAACAGAAGAACCAACCCATAAATGTTGCCAATCCCGAACTGGAGCTAAGCCATTGATTAATGAAACCTATACTCGCTCAGACTCAGACTTACAGTCACTGAATCAATCCTGCCACACCAGCCATGGTGATCATGATCATGATCATGCGGCATCTAGCCACACCCATGTTCATGATGAGGAGTCTCTGCGGCGAATTGTCAATCGGCTTTCTCGAATTGAAGGACATATCCGAGGGATTAAGACGATGGTACAGGAAAGCCGCCCCTGTCCAGATGTGCTGGTGCAAATTGCGGCGGTTCGAGGCGCATTAAATCGAGTTGCCCGAGTTATTTTAGATGAGCATTTAACTGAATGTATCGGTCGGGCGGCTGATGAAGGTAACATGGAGGCGGAAATTGAACAATTGAAGACCGCGTTAGATCGATTTTTGCCGTAGTTCTCTTGGCGGGGGGCGGAGGGGCTCCAGGAGATGAGGAAGATGGGGGAGATGGGGGAGAATTATCCCAATAACCGATTATTACGATCCCGATTTTGAGCATATTCAACAACCCTGACTTAGCTATCGCTTGAAGTCAGGGATTGCCAGGAACAGGACTGGCAACGTAAGCGTTGAATAGACCTGATTAGCCGTTAACTGGTACGTACTTCCGGATACTTCCCCAGTCTGGATTATCTACAAACCTACTTGTTATAGGTGCTTGCGGAAAGGACATCTTGTTAACGGTGGTCGAGGGGACTTACGACTCACACGAGAGGCTTATACCCATGATTCGTGTACCAGTTTTATCACCGAAAGGTAAACCATTAATACCAGCTAAAGCCAGCCGTGTTAGGCGTTGGCTAGGGAGCGGTAAAGCCAAGGTTATACACAACGACTTGGGGTTATTTCAAGTCCAGTTACTTAAGGAGCCATCGGGGGAAGCAACCCAAGATATCGTAGTCGGAATTGATCCAGGAAAGCTGTTTACCGGGATCGCGGTTCAATCTCAAAAGGCTACCCTGTTTTTACCGCGTTGAGCGGTGCAAAGTGGAATCACCAATGTGCTTACTGTGGGGCTTCTGGCGTTCCCTTACAGAAGGAAAACTGCAAAGCATTAATTGGAAGTATTTCCACCTCTTGTGGAAAACTGACGGTTACACTTATACCCCGTCCAAGTTGAAAACTGGAGATTCTCTTAGGGAAAAACTACAGGTTTCAACGTAGACACGGTTTATGTCCACAAACTCGACAAATGTTCATCGATTTGACGATTAGAGGAATACTGATCGCCTTATGGCTAACTTCTACTGTAAACGTCCCTATACTGTCCTCGCTGCATTATTGATGGGGGTAACTGGCTGTTCCTTCAATTCACCCCCTGATACGGTTGCAGATCAGGATTTATCTTCTCAGACTGAATCCATTCTAGCGGTGGAAAATCCCCCATCCTGTCAGTCCCAAGTTGATCCCTTTACCAAAGCAATTGACAAAGCGACGGGGGCGGCGAATCTGGCTCAATCTGCCCAATCCCCCCAAGATTGGGATTTGGTTGTCTTAGGCTGGATTCAAGCAATTGAGGCGATGCAATCGGTGTCACCGGATAGTCCGAAACGGGCGTTTGCTCAGAAAAAGGTGGCAGAATATCTGAGAAACTTGGATGTTGCCCAACAAAAAGCGACGACAAAAACCTCTCCTCTACCCTTTGCCAGCTTTGATAACCCCATCTTTGAAGAACAACTCCTGCTGTATCTGTCTTATGTCGCCGCCGTAGGTCCTCCAGATGTCCTGATTGTGGGCAGTTCACGAGCATTAGTTGGTGTTGATCCGCAACAACTGCAACAAGTTCTGGCGCGTTACGGTAAAGGGGGTTTAAAAATTTTCAACTTTGGCGTGAATGGGGCGACGGCTCAAGTGGTTGATTTTCAACTGCGACAACTCTTAACGCCAGAACAACTCCCGCGCCTGGTTATTTGGGCAGATGGCGTGCGGGCGTTTAATAGTGGGCGAACAGATAAAACCTACAATAGTTTGGCAACATCGGCTGGATATCAACAGTTAATGGCAGGAAATCGCCCCAAACTACCAGAATCGACGACCAAAACTCCAGATACTTGTGAAGAAATTCCTGCTTCAATTACCCAGAGTCCCGATTCGGATAAATCCACACAACCGGGAAATACTATACCTGCTAATGACACGGCGGAACGCTGGCGGTTAACCCGAGTTTCCTTTGAGACGAGTAGCAATCCCGTCCCCACCCCAGAGACTCGGTTACTCTTAACTCAGTTAGGGGGAAGCCAACCGCAACGACTAGCACTGGCACGTAATACTACAGGATACAGTGCGATCGCGATGGATGCCAATGGCTTTTTGCCGATGGATAGTAAATTTGACCCGAAAACTTACTATCAGCAAAATCCCCGTGTGGCGGGACGCTATGATGCGGATTATCAACCCTTTAGCTTTGCCGGTCCCCAGGCGGTGGCGTTGAATTCGATTCAGGCATTTTTAGCACAGCAGCAGATTCCTTTGGTAATTGTTAATTTGCCTTTGAGTGAAGATTATTTGGATGGGGTGCGTTTAACGAGGGAACGGCAGTTTCGACAGCGAATGCAGCAGAAGGCGGCTCAGAATGAGTTTGTTTTTGTTGATTTAGCAGAGCAATGGAAAAATCAAAATCAGTATTTTGCTGATCCGAGTCATCTCAATCGCTATGGTGCGGCGGCTGTGGCGAGTTTCTTGGCGGATAAGTCTGAGATTCCTTGGTCTCAACGTTGAGAGGAGATGAGGGTAGGAAAAGGTCAGCGAAAACACGTAACGTTCAATTAGGTTTGCTAGAGCCAAAAATTGGGACAACTATCAGTCTCCCAACTTATTCCGCCGATGTATCTTGTTCTAACCAAATCGACAAATCCTCCAGACTATTAAAGCTTAAAATTGTCTGAACTAAGCGTTCTAAATCTTTCCCAGACAAGCCTTCGATTTTGCGGCTAATGTTTTTAGGAATTTCGCCAAAACGCTGCTGGAGTAAAGTTATTAATACTCCTAGCTTTCCCTGTAGAATTCCTTCATCTTTAGCTTGAATGATTCGCCCTGTTTCATCTTGTAACATTATGGCTCGCCGCTCCAATTCCTCCAATTCTTCTACGGTGAGATTTGCTTGATTCGCGATATTTAACGCTTTCTCTATTGCAGATACTTCCGCTAAGGGGGCTGGAATGCTTTCCCAGGTTGCTGCTTCTTTAATAAAATAAATCCACTTGTCCGTCAAACTGTTTAACTCAGACAAGGTTTTATTGAATTTCGGTAATTCTAGGAAAATGAGTTGTAATTCTACGGCTTTATACCTAAATGACTCTTCCTCTTCTTTGAAAATAAACTTTGTCACAACTTTAGGGGTTTCTTGAAACATGATAAAATCAGCAATATTTATAGCAATTACTGGATTTAACAGCCAGTAACCTTCGCCAACGCCTAACTGATTTGCGTAAGTCTTAGCGAGGTTGTACGTGACCCGTTTATCAAAAGCTTTTGTGCTGGATACTTGCATTTCAATAATAACAGTCGAGCCGTCATACAAAATGGCTCTCACGTCCAAATAGCTCTCCTTTAACTCTCGAACTTTACCAGGATTGTATGGATTGAGAATGGTTAAAGAACGAATAACGTTTTTGTTACTATAAATAATGGCATTGAGAAAGCTAATCAGTATTTCTTGGCTTTGGTCAGAACCAAATATTTTTTTAAATGCATAATCTAGTTTAGGACTGATAAATTTCATGTTTTTTTCTCATCGATAAGGAGCCCCTGCGTTAGTAGAGACGTTGCATGCAACGTCTCTACATTTCCTCTTGATATGATGTCCAGCAAATCACCCATAATAAAAATGTACGGGCTTGGTTACCAAGCCCCTACTCCCCATCACCGTAATTATGGGTATTCAACCGGACATGATATGAGGAGGCATTTTTGTTAATTAAATGATTTGAATCATATCTGTATATTCCGTCAACAATTCATCATAAGTTAGACTATCATCTTGACTTTGAGGACTCCACAGCAGTTCCACGGTCATTAAATACTCAGGACGTACTGACGCCACTTTTTTTAATGCCTGATTCAGGGTTTCGGCTGAACGAATGTCGCTAAACAACGGGTGATCATCTGCTGTTCCAACTAGCAGCGTCACGACAATATAAGCCGATGGATCTTCTTGAGCATCGGGCATTACCGGAACTCTTTGCCGCACTCTTCCGCCAACATTGCTGAGGGTTTCGGCATTAAATTTGCTGCGTTCTTCTACCGAAAGTTTTGTAAATAGGGTTTTGGCTTCCTCGATATTAACGCTTTGTGAACTGCTTAATACATGACTCCAGGTATCTGAATGACGCAGCAAGATTAACGCCGATTCTTGTAGCAGTTCGAGTAAGCCTTCGGGAGTCGTTGTATCGACAGTTAAGGCGAGTTCCGATAACTCTGATTGCAAGTTGGGGGTGTGAGCAAATAAAGCGACCTGTAATTTACTCACTGTAACAATATCATTTTCTAGTTCATTGGTGGCGGCTTTTCGGCGTTTGAGGAGAGACAAAATTAACCTGATTAGTAGATAAACCACCAGGAAAATACCGACCCCAAAAAATAGTAAAATGATCAAGACGGGTAAAGAGTTGGCTGATTTCGTTGAGTTCACCGCTTGAGTTGGATTCGTTGCTGGCGCGGTAGCTGGCGGTGGAGTTGTACTAGTAGTTGATCCCGGATTGGTCAGGCTTTGATTGGGTTGTGCGGGGGGTGCTGAATTGGGAAGGGTTTGATTGGGTTGTGGAGGCGGTGCTGAATAGGTTGTCCCTGGATAGGATGTTGGCGGATAATTCTGGAAATCGTCATCGTCATTTTCAATTTCAATTTCGAGTTCCACCGAACTATGTCCACCTTGTCTATAAGTCGGGTGAGGGATGCGACTGGGATGGGTTGATGAGGGACTCGGTTGATTCGGTTTGGTTTGAGTCGGAGTTGGAGATGTGGGTTTCTCTAATGTCCCGCCACTAGCTCGTCCCCCGGTTGTTCCTCTATTGGTAGGATTAGATTGAGATGGAGATGTTCTCGACGATGATGGAGGGGAGGATGAACGGCTAGGGGAAGATGAACGGCTGCTACTGCTGGAACCCGAACGTGAGGATGAACCGCGACTAAAGGAACCACCACCGCTGCGTCCCCCACTGCTTCTAGCGTAGGCGTCGTGACGTATATCAAGTGATGCGCTGATGCGATCGCGCGATACCTCTAGGTCTACACTGTTAATTAGGCTCAAACAAAGAGCAGTGGCAAATAAGGTCTTAAAGTTCATACGTGGTAGCCGATTCATGAGATTCTCCCGATGCTACTCTCCTAGCTACAATTGTAGCTTTTTGAGAAAAATCATTCAGGGTTTAATCACAATCCTAGGTTCAACAAGAGCGGGTTTAGTTAAGTTATGGGTTGATGTCAAAATCTTATCGGTAAAACCCGCCCCGACAACGTTGCTCCCAAACGCAGGTTAACCGGAAACTTTACCAAAACTTGATAGTTCTGGGCTAGGCATTAGCGCCTTATCGGGCATAAATTAAATAAGGGATAAACTAACCTAACTCAGCAAACTCCTATTCTTTCGTAGTATATTCATGAATCCCCCACCCCCAGAAACCATTCCCTTTGTTGATCTGACGCTGCAACACCAGCCGATTCAAGCGGACATTGAACAAGCGATTCAGACAGTTATCCAGCGCGGCGATTTCGTTTTAGGTCAAGCCTTAGCCGAGTTGGAAGTGGCATTTGCGGCAGCGTCTGGTGTAGACTATGGTGTCGGTGTCGCTTCAGGTACGGATGCGATCGCGCTAGGATTACAGGCAAGTGGTATTGGTGTCGGTGACGAAGTTATTGTTCCTGCCAATACCTTCATCGCCACTCTCATTGGTGTACTTCAGGCAAAGGCGACACCCGTCTTAGTTGATTGTGACCCAAACACCGCCCTGATTGACCTGAATGCGGCGCAAAAGGCAATTACCCCCAAAACCAAGGCGATTATACCGGTTCACCTCTATGGTCAGATGGTATCGCCTCAGCAGTCACTCGACTTTACCAATACCCACAACCTGTTACTATTTGAAGACGCCGCCCAAGCCCATTTAGCCCAACGGGACGGATATCGGGCGGGTTCGGTAGGTAAAGCCGCCGGCTTTAGCTTTTATCCGAGTAAGAATTTAGGCTGCTTTGGCGATGGCGGAATCATATTGACGAGTGATCCCGATATCTATCAGACCTTGCGATCGCTGCGGAATTATGGCGCACCCCGTAAATATTATCACTCACAACTGGGCAAAAACAGTCGCTTAGATTCCATCCAAGCGGCGGTTCTCAACGCCAAGTTACCCCATTTGTCCCAATGGAACCAATCTCGCAACGCCGCCGCCCAGTACTATGACAAATTATTATCCCCCTTAGCCGACAAAGGGATTCTCCCCATCCAAAACCAAAGCGGTACAGGTCATGTATATCATCTGTACGTGATTCGGATTACCGCCGCCTGTTCCCTGAATCGCCAAATCGTGCAAGATAAACTCAATGCAGCTGGGATTCAAACGGGTATCCACTACCCCCTCCCTTGCCATCTGCAACCCGCTTATCACTATTTGGGCTATCAAGAGGGTGATTTCCCCCATGCTGAGACCCTGTGCCAGGAAATTTTATCATTGCCTATGTATCCTGGAATAAGTAACGCTCAAATTGAGCGAGTGGTTGATTGCCTAAATAGCTTGTTTGAACCGCATCCGGCGGCTGTAATTTCGGGGTAAGCTCATGGAACTTGGACGAAAGATTCCCATTGCTATTGACCGTCACCTGTGGGATGGTGCGATCGCGGCGTTATTGATTATCCTCTATGCGCCCCTATTAATCCACTGGTACGATGGCTGGCTGAATAAAAGTATTAGTATTGAGCATGAATACTTTAGCCACGGTTTAATCGGACTGCCTTTTGCTGCCTACATCGCCTGGACTCACCGCCATGAGTGGCAAACGATACCGGATAAATCGAATTATGTCGGGTTAGGATTACTCGCCGTCGGTGGTGTCTTTTATCTGTCGGGTCAATCGGAACTGGTTAATATTTCCTTTCCCACGGTTTTAGCGGGACTTTGTTTATGGTTTAAAGGCATTCCTGGTTTACGCTTACAAAGTTTTCCCCTACTCTTGGTAATTCTAGCAACACCAACTGCATTTCCTTACCTAATCGAACCCTACGCCTTACCCCTACAGAGCTTTATTGCTGGAGTTGCGGGCTTTATTTTGATTCAATTTGGCATTGATGTTAATGTCGTTGGCATTAACTTATTTGTCGGCGGACGAATTGTCGAAGTCGCCCCCCACTGTGCCGGCTTAAAGATGCTGTTTACCAGTTTATATGTAAGTTTAATGCTGCTGTACTGGAGTGGGGCGTGGGCATCGCGACAGAAGACCACATTGTTACTCATTGGTGCGGTGTTGGTTAGCGTGATTGGTAATATTATCCGCAATACTCTACTCACATTCTTCCATGGCACCGGCATGGATGGAGCATTCCATTGGCTGCATGAAAGTTGGGGTGGGGATCTGTATTCGGCGGGAATGTTAGGAATGTTAGTGGTTTTACTTAAACTTATTGAAGGTTATGTTGATACCGAACCCCAAACCCATCATTCCGTATCTGAGGGAGATTGAATTTGAAATGTTAAAAACTCTTGCACTCAAAATTCAAAACTCGGTCAGGGCGGGTTTAGTTGCATTTAGGTGGGACAAGAAACGATAATAGTGAAACCCGCCCCTACACATCGGTCAGGGCGGGTTTAGTTGCATTTAGGTGGGACAAGAAACGATAATAGTGAAACCCGCCCCTACTTTCCTCAAAACTCTTGCGCCCATGAAGGCAAATCTGATGAAATCCTCAAGACTGCGCCAGGTGATTAAACGCCTGGGATTCAACCGCGCGATCGTGTTACTGTTATTGTTAGTCATTGTCGCGATCGGTGCAGTACCGAGTTATTTGACAGGCAACTGGTCGTGGATTGAGCCACCGAGATTTGCCAATTTCAGTAGCATCAAAGTGCTGCAAATTGAGGGGCTAGAAATTCCGGGCTGGGAAACCCTAGAGCAAAAAACTGTAACCTTAGGGGGGCATAAATGGTCTTATCAGGAAATTAAGGGAGACTTAGATAAACCTGTATTACTACTATTACGTCCTCCCAATGGTCCGATTGATCAACCTCAGGTTGAATGGGTGGATATTAATGGTGTCTTTCAATGGAAGACAGATTCCCATCAACGCTTAAACTTTACCGTTGAAACGAAATCCCAGCAGGCGCAAGTTAATGCCCGTCTCTTTCGCGCTTGGACTCAAAAGCAAACCTTCGCCGTTGTTCAGTGGTACGCTTGGGCGACAGGGGGTCATCCAGCTACCCGTCAATGGTTTTGGGTTGACCAAATTGCCCAGTTAAAGCGTCAGCGAGTACCATGGGTAGCGGTTTCTATCCAGATTCCGATGGAACCGTTAGGGGATTTGGCAGAGGTCAAACCGATAGCTGAATCTCTCAGTCAAACTGTGCAAAAGGCATTGATAACAGAAGCCTTGGCGGGAGAAGATAAGTCTTGACCTTTCACGACATTCGAGGGAACCGGGTTTTGGGTAGGGGCGGGTTTTACTATTATCATTTAGGAAAGCACCTAGATGTAACTAAACCCGCCCTGACCAAGGTTTAACCCAACTTGTATTATTCGGTCAATAGCCCAATAAAGATAGGCGAAAAAAAGAAGCTGTTCCTCAAAGGAGGCAGAGCCTCAGGAGGAGCATTCCCAGGCAGAGCCTGGGAACGAGACTATGAGTCACTGGAGAGAATAATTTTGACTAAAGTTAATTATACTATCGGCACATTAATAGCAATTGGCTGGTTAGGACAAATTAATTCAATCGCTTGGGCAACGTCTTTGAGAATAACAGAAACCTCAGTGCCAACGACTCAAAGAGAACAGGCTCAAATTCCCACATTGCCACCTCCACCAGAAATCAATAGTCCGACAGAGGGAGTAAATATTAATGTTCCTAATCCCTTTGCCCCACCGCCACCCCTGGGTTACCCAGAAGAATCGCCTCAAAGAGTACCTACTACTCAATTTAATGAATATGTTCTCGGTATTGGTGATTCCATCGCGGTTACGGTAGAACGCTTTCCTGACCTAAATTTTTCCGGCACGATTGATTTACAAGGGAATATATTAGTTCCCTTAGTCGGTAAAATTAACGTTCTCGGACTTACTCCCGACCAAGTCCAAAATAAACTAGCCGCCGCATTCAGTGAATTTGTAGTTGACCCAAATGTTACCGTGGTTCTAGCCGGATTGCGTCCCGCCACGGTGACGATTGCGGGTGAAGTAACTCGACCCGGTTATTACTCCCTAGCGCCCGGTTCCCAGCTTACTTCGGCTCTGCAAGCGGCTGGCGGGACAACGAATCTAGCTGACTTGCGTACTATCATCCTGCGTCGGCGTTCTCCTGTGAATAATTCGATTATTGAACAACAGATTGACTTATTTACGCCTCTGCAAAATGCTACATCCTTACCGGATGTGCGTCTGCGGGATGGGGATTCTGTCGTCGTATTGGAATTAGAAACTGGTACAATTAGCGATTATGACCGCTCTCTCGCCTCTCGCTCGACTCTAGCGACACCACAAATTACGTTGCGAGTCTTGAGTTATCCCAATGGTCGAATTGGCAACCTGAATTTGCCCAATGGGAGTAATTTTATTGATGCGTTGACCTCATTGGCGCCGAGTTTGGAGGATGCGAACTTAAGTGAAATTGCCTTAATGCGTTTTGATCCAGAACAGGGGAAGGTAGTAACACAGCGCATTAATGGGAGAGCTGTTCTCATGGGTGATTTGGCGCAAAATGTCCCCTTGCAGAATGAAGATGTTATTGTTGTCGGTCGTAGCCTTATCGCCAAGGTTACCTATGCTTTACGTTTAGTGACTCGACCCTTTAGCGATTTTCTCGGATTTCGTAACTTTTTTGAGAATGTAGGGGATGTTTTTGGCTCAGGGGATAATAATAATTAGGGCTTGCTGAATAAAGGGGTTGTAGAGACGTTGCATGCAACGTCTGGGAGCTGGGGGAGCGTCCTTCGTCAACCTCTATGAGGCGCAACTGGGTATGACGTGCTGTGCGATCGCATCCTTTCCCCTATCATTAGGACTCCTCCGTTGTGGGAAACCCCGTGTCTTCAGACCGGGGAGGAACACTCGGTAGCGGTTTCAACCGCCTACCCCTTTTTGGGGCGGAGGGGTATGGTTGCCCCTCCAATGAGGTATGGTTGCCTCAGTCTCCCGTTTCCGGGGTAAAGTTAGCTTCGCCAATGTTATCGGTCGGTAACTATCCAAAAAGCACTGTTTCAGTGACCTTAAAACTGTTTAACTTTTCGGTTCTAGAGCAGTAGACTAGCGGGAGCATCTACTGGTAGGCCTTGAACACTTGCCGATAACGTAGTCAGTGAAGACTTAGGCTGGTAAGCACAGCTTCAACTTATTTGGCTTTTGCTCCGTGTCTTTAGACCGGGGTTGCTTACCCTACAGAGGTGCTGAGCTACAATACAAGCACAGACCCTTTGATATAAGTTGCCTCAATTTAGTATAGCCCCATTCATTCACCCTCTCCTAGACTCCGCCTGCACGACTCGTTAGTGTGAAATTACTATGACTATCCCCTTAATTAAACGCTATTTAATCGCCCTTGATCGCTATAAATTTATTGGCATAGGTATTTTTGCTCTAATTACTGGCGGATCATGCATTGTGGCAATTATGCCCTCTCCCCCCAGTGCTGTGTCTTATGAGGGTTGGGCAGCTTTGTCAGTAACGACTCCTCCGAAAGTCTTTTCGGAAACCGGAGGGGAAATTCAGCAGCAGGGAGTGCAACAGCTTACGGAGCCAAATCTTTTAGCGGAAAACGTGATTAAAGCTACAGCAATAGCTGTGGGTGCTACTCCCAAAGAAATTCAAGAGAATAGCAAGGTGGAGTTAGAGGGAGTCGGCAAGGAATCCCCTGTTCCGTCACATGTATTGGTATTCTACAAAGATGACGATCCGGAGCAAGCTGGTAAAACTGTAGAAGTGCTGATGCAGAAAATGATCGAGCAAAGTCGTTTAATTAATAGCGGGCGACTGCAAGCGATTATTGAGTCCATTGAAAAACGCTCAGCCGAGGCGGAAAACGAATTAAAACAAGCACAAGAAGAACTAGAAACCTTTAACCGGATTGAGGGCGCCGCCTTAGCCTTAGCTGAAGATAACAGCTTGCTGGCACAAATTAGTGCCAACAAACAACAGCAACGCCAACTGCAACAGACTCTAGAAGGAATTGAGAGTCAGATGGCTAGTTTGCAAAGTCGGTTAGGTTTGACGGCTGACCAAGCTTATACCAACTCAGCGCTCAGCGCTGACCCCACCATCGCTGGCTTACGAGGACAACTGCAACAAATTGAAACCCAGATAAAACTGCTCACAAGTCAAGGGTATAGAGACCAACATCCCAATGTCCAAGAGTTACAGCGACAGCAACGGACTTATGAAGCAATGCTGGGACAGCGAGCGGCTGAGATCGTTCAAGGAAACGGCTTGGGTGAAGCTTTAACCTCCCCGCAAATCCGAGCGGATAGCAGCCTTGACCCAGCTCGGAAACAATTAGCCGATACATTGGTATCATTATCGACTCAACGCGATACGCTGCAAGACCAACTGGAAACCACAGATAGAATTGGACAGGAACTGCTCAAAGACTATCAACAGATTCCCACCAAACAACTTGAGCAGGTGCGTTTGACGCAGCAATTTCAGCTCAAACAAGACTTCTACAATAGATTACAGGCATCACTCATTGATGCCAAAGCCGCCGACGCAGAAACCGTGAGCTATCTAACCCTTGATCAGGGTCCTGGCGTTCAGCAGAAAGGCGGGAAAGAATCAACCAATCCGATTGTTATCCTCGCTGGGGGAACTTTTGTCGGCTTAATTGCGGCTAGCGGTGTGATTCTGATCCTGGCTATCTTGGATAGCAAACTCTATGCGGCGAAAGAAATCCAGCAACTGCTGGCACAACATGATGTCCCTGTCTTGGCAGAATTGCCTGTGGTGATGAGCATCGACCCCGATTTGGGACAAACGGGTATTTTACTCAAGTCAAGTTCACCTTATTTAGAGGTGTACGAACGGTTCCGGAGTAAGCTCTGTAGTGGGGAGAATAAATCCCTGAAAGTGGTATTAATCGCCAGCACGGTTAACGGAGAAGGAAAAACCACCACAGCCTATAATTTAGCGATCGCGTCAGCTCATGCGGGTAAGCGTACCCTTTTAGTTGAAGCCGATTTGCGCTCATCCTCCCAAGCTCATTTCCACCAAGTCACCCCTGAACCGGAAGCGAAGACCCAACCCTTACCTTACTACGGGTCTAAGAGTGCTTGCATTCAGTTAGTCCCAAATATTGAGAATCTCTATATCGTACCCAGTCCAGGACCCCAAAAACAAGCCGCCGCGATCCTAGAATCACGGGAATTTCAAAGGCTAATCACCGATGCTCGCGGTCGCTTCGACTTTGTAGTTATTGATAGTCCGGCACTCTCCCTGTCCAATGATACCCTGTTACTCGAACCCCTAGCCGATGGGATGGTACTCGTCACCCGACCTGGTTATAGCGAGAAATCAATCTTGAATATGGCAGCTCAAGAATTAACCGAAGCTGAGCCATCACCCCTATTGGGCGCAATTATCAACAGTGCAGATACATCGATTCCAGTCAGCGCTACCGAGGTTGAGGAGGATATTGAACTGGAGTATGAAGACGAAGACGAAGATGCCTTTGAAGATGAGGAATTGGAAGAACAAGAGGAGCCAATTCCGACAGGTGCGACAAGGTCTTAATTGTCCTTTGTCACCTTGGTAGGGGCGCAAAGCTTTGCGCCCGATTTAATGGTAAAGTCGAGTCCACAATTTTAGCTGTGTTACTCCAGTGGGCAGAACCTTCTCATACTCGCCTTTGGCGTTCCCGAAGGGTAGAGTGACCCAATTGTAAGGTTAACCTGCTGGGTTTCGCGATCGCAAGTGTCCAACCTACTGCCGTGGCACACCTAAAATTGTGGAATAGGTTGTAGGTTGGGAAAACGCAAGGAAACCCAACGAAATCAAGGGCTCGCATCCCTTACTACAAGCCGAATCTAATCTATCAAATTAGGTGTGTCACGCCACTACACTCTACCGTAAATACCCTACCCTCCATACCCTGCACCCTGATTAATAGAGATGATAGAATAGAAATGTTAAGTTTTTTATACTCCATTAATCTTTGTGGTTTTGCAACTCTCCTCATTACCGGAATCCCCATCGATACCCCATCAAAACCGTCTTTCCCATTGGAGAGAGAAACTCGTTGACAATTTGCCTCAGACCAAAAGAATTACACAGCAGATCATCACAGCGATTGGTGTTGGCTTACTCTTTAGCTGGTTGAATGTTCCCGTCAGTTGGCTACTCGGTTCGATGCTGGTGGGAATTGCCTATGCGATTAGCCAAGGATGCCGTCAACCATTACCTTCAAGCTTTAAACTCATCGGACAAGTGGTTGTGGGTTTAGTTACAGCCACTCGCTTTTCTCCAGAAACCATTAGTGTAGCAACAACCTACGCCGTACCCTTGTTACTCTGTGTTTTTCTCACGGGGAGTTTGAGTCTATTTAATGGGTATCTTTTAAGTCGTTGGGCTGGGATTGATCGCACTACAAGTTTACTAGGATTTATACCAGGTGCATCGTCCAGTATCGTTGTCATGAGCGAAGAGATGGGAGCGGATGCACTCGCTGTTGCCCTGCTCCAATATATCCGACTCTTACTCGTTGTTTTAATCATTCCTAGCGCTGCTACTCTATTGGTGCCCGCCACCCCAGATACATCAGTCACCGCTACTGTCGCCACCACCAGTAACGTGACAACTTTACCCATGGCGTGGAACCTTTTAATTCTAGTGGGGTGTGGTATCGTGGGATTCTGGGCAGGAAAGCGATTTCGTCTACCTTCTCCTGGATTTTTCGGTCCCTTTCTGGTGGGGCTAGCGGCGTTTTGGGGATTGCCGGATAAAATGCAAATGCCTCAACCCGTATTCGCTGGCGCACTATTGCTGATTGGATTATCCATTGGCGTACAGTTTGACTGGCAAACCGCCCGTAAACTCTTCAAAGCCGTCTTAATTGAAATCGGGTTAGTTATCGGGTTAATCTTAATGTGTTTGGGTATTGGTTATGGGTTTCATTTGATCACCGATGTGGATATGTCAACGGCTATTTTAGGATTCACACCCGGAGGAATTGAGGCAATGGTTGCTACTGTAATGCAGTTAGGGGGTGACACTGGATTGGTATTAGCCATGCAATTAACTCGGATGTTAGGTATTATTATGATTGCTCCATGGTTAGTGGCATTTTTGGTCAAGCGTGCCAAACCTTCGGATGACCAATCCTATAACATCGAACCTGTTATAACTCCTGAATAATCAATTCTTAAGCCGAATTATGACTAGGTTGAAGTGAGAAAGTAGAGCGCAAGATCTCATCGACAGTCTCTAGAGTGAGTTGTTGTTGATCAGCTAATGCTTTAATTGTCTGAGTAATTGCCTGAATCTGGAATAGATCAAAGTCTAATCCCAGTTGACTGGCGCGATTAGCAATAGCATGACGACCCGTTAGTTTATGATTAATTAAAAAGGAACGGGATAGTCCAAAATCACTGGGATCAATGGCTTCATAAGTTTGGGGATTATTTAACATCGCTTTAGCATGAACCCCCGCCTTATGGTTAAATGCGGCTGAACCGATAATATAATGGTTTGCCGGAATTGCCATACCCACTTTATCGGCGACAAGTTGATGCAGTGCTACAAGTTGGGGTAGGCGATATTTCCACTGCAATTGTTCGGGATTAACGGTATAGAGACGGGCGATGAATCCAGCGAGGGGGGTGATCCCATTCCGTTCCCCAATTCCCAATACTGTAGTATCGATATGAGTTGCACCTGCTTCTAGGGCGGCGTAGCTATTCGCGATCGCACAACCTGTGTCATTATGACCATGGAATTCAATATCGGTACTTGTATGTTGGCGCAGTGTCTGTACTAAATTAAATACTTGATTAGGAGTCGCGACACCCACAGTATCCGCTAAACCAAAACGATTCACCATGCCGAGTTTATCGATAGCACCATAAACCTGGAGTAAATCGCCAAGCAAACTGCGAAATGAATCTTCTGTAGAAAAGCGTATTTCTGTTTCAGGACTTTGATTATGGATAAAGGTAATCACCTCCGTTGCCCGATCAACAATTTGATTTATACTCTTTCCATGACCAAACTGGCGCAGAAAACTGGAGGTACCAAAGAATAAATGAATCCCGTTAATACCTGTCTCTAGAGCTATTTTAGCATCTTCTAAATGACAGCGAATATGGGTCAGCACTTTGGCATGTAAACCCAATTGAGCTAAATGCTGACAATCTTGACGAGATTGAGGTGAAGCACAAGGAGAGGTGACTTCAATATATTCAACTCCAAACTGGTCAAGCGCCCTGGCAATTTCTATTCTATCCTGTGATGAAAAGTTAGCCCCACAAAATTGTTCTCCTTCCCGTAGTGTGGTTTCTATAATTGAAAAGTGACTAAGTGACATCGATGTCATCCCTTTGTTGATGGCAACTGCATCACCTATACTATCGGAGGTTTCTGTGCCGAATTGCCTCTTAAACTACTGATTTTATAATTTTTAAATCTTTATTATCCAGCAAAATTTTATCTAGATTTAACAATTAATCGAGTATAAGTCACTAAAATATGCTTATTTTCATACCAGGGGTAGCATGTCAAGGAAAGCACATAACTCTTAATAAACACGTTCTACAACAGGGGGGGGTGAGTAAAGGGCGATCCGATTAAATTGAGTGAACACAGTTATTGAGTTTTCCCTATTCTCTCCCCTCTATCTAATTTTAGTTACCTTCGGGTTCAAGAAAGATTCTGAGAGTCCCAAAACGACGGCTTTGTATCCTCAGAGAATAATCCTAACAAAGGACCAAGAATCGCGCCAAAGATAAACCCACCAGCGTGCGCCCAGTAAGCGATACCACCATTTTCCATCCCCACATTCGCTGGGGCTTCTAACATAGCTAACCCATTAAAGGCTTGCTGCAAAAACCAAAATCCCAGGAAAAATACAGCTGGTAATCTCAGGGTGGTGAAAAAGAAGCCGAGGGGAATTAATGTGACGACTTTAGCATTGGGAAACTTAAGAATATAAGCACCCATCACGCCCGCGATCGCACCACTGGCACCCAGAGACGGAATCCCGGATTGGGCGGAGAAAAACCACTGGGCTAAACTGGCTAATACACCACAAATCAGATAAAATATCAAAAACTTGAACCGACCCAGTTCTTCTTCAATATTATTGCCAAAAATCCACAGAAACAACATATTGAATCCCACATGGGTAAACCCCGCATGGAGGAACTGTGCAGTGATTAACGTCAGCGGTTCTGGTATTGGCTGATTCACAGTAATGCCGTTAAAACTCGCGGTTAGTTCTTTAGGGACAACGGCGAAGAGGTGAAAAAATCCATCCAATTCTTGAGGACTTAATGTTAGCTCATAGATAAAAATCAATACATTTGCCGCAATTAAAACATAGGTAACGTATGGTATAATTTTGACTGGATTTTCATCCCGTAATGGAACCACAATTCTATTTCCTTATTAATAATTAACAATTATTTAATCTTCAGACAACAATCCAAATAAAGGACCTAGGATGGCTCCAAAGACAAAACCGCCAGCATGTGCCCAGTAAGCAATTCCGCCCGTTTCCGTCCCCACATCCGTTGGCACGCTGACACTCGCCACACCACTAAAGGCTTGTTGCACAAACCATAAGCCTAAGTATAAAACAGCAGGTAATCGAATGGTTGTCACGAAATACCCTAAAAAGATTAAGGTATTGATTTTAGCCGTAGGAAACTTGAGAATATAAGCGCCCATCACTCCCGCGATCGCACCACTCGCCCCTAGAGACGGAATCCCTGATTCCATGGAGAAAAACCACTGAGACAAGGCGGCTAATATACCACAAGCAATGTAAAAGATGAAGTACTTGATATGACCCAGACGCTCTTCAATATTGTTGCCAAATATCCATAAAAACAACATATTGCCGCCAATATGCAAGAAACCCCCATGGAGGAACTGAGAGCTGATCAAGGTAAACCATTCTGGCACCGGTTGATTGATTGAAATCCCCTCAAAGCTAGCGCTTAACTCTTTAGGAACAACTGCATACAGGTGGAAAAATGTATTAAGCTGGGGCGGTGTTAAGAGTAATTGATGGATAAAAACCGCAATATTAACACCAATGAGCGCGTAGGTTACATAAGGAGTAATGCGCGTCGGATTATCATCACTAATAGGGAACACAGTATGAATTATAAAATCGTAAAAAACAGTATTTGAGTAAAATTATACCAATTGCATTTTCATCGACGATGCCCGACTGCCCATCCCGACGATACCCTACAGGGGGATTTGTTGAGCAAAACTTATAGGAACACTTTATCATATTAATTGGCAATCTCAATCACGTCCGGCAGATTGAGTAACCATCAGGGTGAATGAGTGGCTGTTTGAGTCAGCTTTTTGTAACGTAAAAGGCTAAGAGTTCTTACCCTTTAAGAAGACCACCTTAGCTGAACATCTAAATTCATGGATTTACTAGAGTACCAAGCCAAAGCCTTATTCCGTGAGATCGGCATTCCCGTCTTACCCTCTCAATGCATGGATCATCCCAGAGATCTCAAGCAGTTAGATATTCCCTATCCCGTGGTTCTCAAATCCCAAGTCCCCAAAGGTGGACGGGGTAGAGCCGGTGGTATCCGGACGGTGGAAAATACAATTGACGCGATCGCAACTGCACGAGCTATTTTTAATCTATCCATTCTCGGTAAGTATCCCAAGGTGCTGCTAGCGGAAGCCCACTATGATGCTGAAAAAGAATTTTATCTGGCGGTGATCCTCGACTACGCCTTAAAACGTCCAGTTCTGTTGGGTTCATGCCAAGGTGGTATCCATGTCGAAGGGGTAATGGCACAGATGCAACGAGTGGTAGTAGAGGAAGACTTTTCTCCCTTTTACGCACGGCGTCTAGCCTTCAAAATGGGACTTCAAGGTCACCTGATTGAATCAGTCAGCGATATTGTCCAGAAAATGTATCAACTTCTGATCCAAAAAGACCTAGATTTAGTGGAAATTAATCCCCTCGGCGTCAGTGCTAGCGGTGAAGTCATGGCGCTAGATGGTAAAATTGCTGTCAACGATCACGCTTTAGGACGCCAATCTGAGTTGGCAAACCTGTCATCAAGCCTCACCCAAACCCCCCAACCCGCCGACCAACCGACGGATCTACAATGGACGGATAGTGAAGGGAATATTGGTATTCTGTGTAACAGTCCTTGTCTAGCCGCAGCCACATTGGATTTAGTGTACAAAGCCAAGGGGAAACCAGCCAGTTGTTTAATTGTAGACGGTTATGCCAGTTGGGATGTACCGTCCGCCGCCTCTCCTATACAACAGTTACAAAATGCCTTGCAGCAATTGACGGACACTCAAAACATCCAAGTTGTCTTAGTAAATATTTTGAGCAACGCAGCCGCTAGTGAAGCCGTGGCTGAGGTAATCGCCAATTATCTACTATCAAAAAGTGGTAATATTCCTAACGTCAGTGAAGTAGAGCGAGGCGAAAGACCAACAACAGGAAATTCGCGCTCCCGTGACTCACGCAATTATCGCCGCCGCCATCTCACACCGAAATCTGTATCTAAGACAGAGTTACCTCACTTGGTGATTCGCTTAGCCAACGGCAAACTAGACATTACCCAAGACCGTTTAGCGGCACTCCCTGTACACTGGATCGGTAACTTGGATCAGGCAGTGGCACAAGCGATTTCTCTGGCACGTTGAAATAGGTGTCATGAACCCCATGCCTAAAGGCAGGGGCTTGTAGACTGCCCGACTCTTCGAGCGGGATACAAGCCACAACATGACCAGCCTCAGACTTTCGAGGTCTACGTTTTCAAGGTCATAAGACTTAAGTTGCTGGGAGAGAAGCGAGTATGACGAATGACAAATAACCAGTACTTATCGGTATCCTATAGTTAATCGCTTGCGCTAAACCTTGACCTTGTTAATCGCATCTACTACATTGCCGTATCCAGTGCTTATGAAATTCACACCAGACATGAAAATCCTGGTTCAGGGCATCACCCAACCTATTGGTTCCTATTATGCCGCCCGAATGAAAGCGTATGGCACAAATCTAGTGGCTGGGGTTAGTGCAGGTCAAGGGGGTCAGACATTGCATGGTATTCCCGTCTTTGACCTCGTAGAAGAGGCGTTATCCGTTGCTGGATATTGCGACGCCACGATCATTTTTGCCGAATCCTACAGCGCCTTGGATGCAGCGTTAGAAGCGATAGACGCTGGATTGTCGCCAATTATTCTAGTGACTGGCGGGATTCCACCTCTGGATATGATTCACTTGTTAGCCAAAGCTAAAGCCAGGGAAACCCTGATTGTTGGACCGAGTAGTTCGGGGATTATTGTGCCAGGAAAACTGTTACTGGGGACTCAGGAGTGTGAATTTTATCAGCCTGGTACAATTGGTGTGATTAGCCGGGTCAGTACTCTCTCTTATGAAGTGGCTTTGGCGTTAACTGAAGCAAAACTTGGACAATCCATTGCGGTGAATCTCGGTAGTGAAGCCATTATCGCCTCCTCATTTCGCCAGTGGCTGGAAATTATCGCCCAGGATAAACGTACAGAAGCCATTGTCTTAGTGGATCAGACGGGGGGCGATAGTGAAGATCAAACAGCAGAGTTTATTGCTCAAGCCATAGAAAAACCCGTGATTGCCTATGTTGCGGGACAATATACCCCTGAAGATAAACAAGTCGGGGATACCAGTGCCATTATCGCCGCTCAGCTATCCGGACCGATCGCGAATACGACAACGGCTCAACATAAGGTGGCGGCGTTCAAACAGGCAAATATACCTGTCGCTGAGTATCCTTCCCAAATTCCCGACTTGGTGAAAAAGGCGCTCAAATATCACTAAAAAGAAACGGAGAACGGGCAACCGGGAACAGTGTCGGTATGGCTTGGGGATTTTGAACCCAACCCAAACATCCAACTGATAGAAGTTGGGATTTCCGACAGGAGTTCACGGGCTTCTTAATGATTTTATCGAGAAAATAAAATAGGGGGTGACACCCCCCACCCCCAAGATGCTATACTGTGTTATGTAGATGCACCCTGATGATCGGGAGAGTCGCCTATTCTATAGGGCTCTCCTTTTTTATCTTCTTGTGAGGTAAGGAAGCCTACACTATAATCGCAAGATTTAGTGTAGGAGGAGGTCACTTGATCTTGACCACGGTGGCGGCGAAAAATCATTTGAATTGGGGGTGACACCCCTCACCCCCAAAATGCTATACTATGTTAAGTAGATGCACCCTGATAATCGAGAGAGCCACTCATGGCTCTTTTTTTTTCTCTTATTCAAGATTAATAGGTAAGTTCGGCAACGTAAATAGGGGTCAGACCCCTCAACTAAGCTGTTGTGCATCTGAGTCAAACTGGATCGGCGACGTCTATTTTTGAGAGACGGTAGCACGTAATATCAGGTTCGGCTGTATAGTGCGTTTATATAGCCTTAGTTATTCGGCAGGAAGCATTGCCCTTCTACTCTTTTACCCTTTTACCCCCTCCCCATGACTTTACCTGAATCAAGCCGATTGCAATTGACCCCAGATTTGAACATCTGTCGCATCTTAAATGGTTTATGGCAAGTATCTGGCGCTCATGGACGCATTGATCCCAAAAAAGCTATCCCCAGCATGTTTGGTTATCTGGATGCTGGCTTTACCACCTGGGATCTGGCAGATCATTACGGACCGGCTGAAGATTTTATTGGCGAATTTAGGCGTCAGTTGGTCGCTACTCGCGGTGAGGAGGCGTTAGGGAACATACAAGCTTTTACCAAATGGGTGCCACGCCCAGGTTCAATGACTCGACAATGGGTTGAGAAAAATATTGATCGCTCTCGCCAACGGATGGAAGTTGAAAGCCTAGACTTGATACAATTCCACTGGTGGGACTACCGCGATCGCAACTATCTGGACGCCCTCAAGCAGATGGCACAACTGCAAGCGGAAGGCAAAATCAAGCACCTGGCGTTAACCAATTTTGATACCGAACACCTAAAAATTATCATCGACGCCGGGATCAAAATCCTCTCCAATCAAGTTCAGTATTCCCTAGTTGACCGCCGTCCTCAAGTCAAGATGGAGCAGTTTTGTCAAGACCATGACATTAAACTTTTCACTTATGGCACAGTCTGCGGTGGCTTGTTATCAGAAAAATATTTAGGAAAACCTGAACCAGGTTGGACAGAACTGTCTACGGCTAGCTTGAGAAAATATAAAAACATGATTGATGCGTGGGGCGGTTGGAATTTATTTCAAGAATTGCTCACCGTACTCCAGGACATAGCAACTCAATATAAGGTGAGTATCTCGAACGTAGCTGTTCGGTATATTCTCGATCATCCAACCGTAGCGGGTGTGATTATTGGTGCGAGGTTAGGCATATCTGAACACATAGAAGATAACGCCAGAGTATTTAACATGACCCTCAATGCCAAGGATAAGGAGAAGATTGAAGCAGTATTGGTCAAGTCGCAAGACTTGTATCAAATCGTCGGAGATTGTGGCGATGAATATCGGCGATAGGGTAGCTTCCGGTTAATCCGTCTTCCCCGTCTTGCTCGGCGCATGATTCGCCGTGATTCCATCCGTTCTTTAACCGTTTTGAACGGTAGAACCAGGTGAGCCATCCAAAGGGTAGCAAGTTCTGACTGAACCCCAATGCCTGAGTAGCATTTGCCTGGGTCTATACCTATGGCTATCGGCTGAGTATCCTCACCCGCCTCAAAGGTTAACTGAATGGCAAAGCATTCTAAATCGTTATGCACTACCTTGGCTTTACCTTCTTTTAACCAACGTCTAGCACGGCTAGCTTTGGTTGGCATTAAGGGCTTACCCGACTTTGATAAAACTGGTACTCGTAACATGGAGATAATCCTCACGAGTTAAGTTATCAGTTATCAGTTACCAGTTATCAGTTACCAGTTATCAGCCAATTACTGACCACTGATAACTGGTAACTGATAACTGACCACTATGTCCCTTCCCGCCATCTAAACCAGAATGTCCTAACTGAATAGCGACTCGACAAAAAGCCTTAAAGATAACTTGGACTAGGGAAGTATCCAAGAGTTTGTACCAGGTTTAGACTCTGTGCGGTATTCAACGGTTTAAAGGGTCCGTTTGTCCGGCAATCCCTAACAGAGCAGCGATAGCTAGGTTAGGGTTGTTGAATAGTGACTTATTACCCTTCGCTTCACTCAAGGGCATACTTTGTAAAGACATTCCGGCGGAACGTCTTCACTTCTTTTGACCACTAACTGTGCTTAGGTCAGCCGACACTCTAGCACGTTGCTGGATCGCTGGAAAAGAAATTCCTGAATCTGTTATGCCGAGGACGTATACTCTAAACTCAAGAATAACCAGAAAAACAGCAGACCAATGGAACACTCTCCCGTTGACGCCCAACCTGATGCTCAATCGGCGTCATCGGCGTCTCCTCATTGGACGCCATTTGATCGCACGATGATGCAACGGTGCATCGAACTTGCTCGCCGTGCCCTCGGACGAACTAGCCCCAATCCTTTAGTGGGTGCTGTCATTGTCCGGGATGGAGAGATCGTGGGAGAGGGATTTCATCCAGGGGCTGGTCAACCCCATGCAGAAATCTTTGCCCTACGTCAAGCGGGTGAAACCTCTCAGGGAGCGACCATTTATGTCAACTTGGAGCCTTGTAATCACTATGGACGAACACCCCCCTGCACAGAAGCATTAATTGCCGCAGGAGTCGCCAAGGTTGTCGTCGGTATGGTTGATCCCAATCCTCTGGTGGCAGGTGGTGGAATTGAGCGGCTAAGAAAGGCGGGAATCGACGTTTTGGTGGGTGTGGAAACTGAGGCTTGTCGTCAGCTCAATGAAGCCTTTGTTCATCGCATCCTCCACAAGCGTCCCTGGGGAATGTTGAAATATGCCATGACACTAGACGGCAAAATTGCCACCACAAGTGGTCACAGTGCTTGGGTGACAGGTCAAGAGGCGCGGCGGTATGTGCATCAGCTACGGACGGCTTGTGATGCTGTAGTCGTGGGTGGTAATACTGTGCGTCTGGATAATCCTTATCTCACCAGTCATGATACCGATACCCACAATCCGTTGCGAGTTGTCATGAGTCGCACCTTAGACTTGCCGATCAATGCCCATTTATGGGAAACCGCTAATGCTCCCACGTTAGTTTTGACTGAGATTGGAGCCAATCCGGATTTACAGCACCAGCTAGTGAACAAGGGAGTAGAAGTCATTGAAATGACGCCTCTGACACCCGCCAAGGCAATGGCGTATCTGTACGATCGACAGCTTTCAACGGTGTTATGGGAATGCGGTGGGATCTTGGCAGCAAGGGCAATCGCGGATGGCACTGTCCAAAAGGTACTGGCATTTATTGCCCCGAAAATCGTTGGCGGCAAAGCAGCGCCTTCACCTGTTGGGGATTTGGGACTAGCAACAATGACAGACGCCCTGACGCTCGAACGAGTCAGTTGGCGTCAGCTTGGATCAGATTATGTTGTGGAAGGCTATGTGCCAGGAGTTATGAATTATGAATTATGAATAACCGCAAAAGAGGTTTAAGTTTTGCAGGTTATCGGGGCGAGTTTCACCATTATCGTTTCTTGCCATCTATATATCGCTAAACCCACCTTGACTCAGTGCTTGCTTGGAGAGAAGCGATCATAACAAATGACGCATGACAAATGACTAAAAAATGCTTGAAGTGACCATTTTCAGCCTATTAGTCGGTAATCTAGGTTGGCAGTCAGTGGTTGTCAGTACATGGCTGCGCTGGCGACAGATGATCAGGAGTCATCATTATCAGGAGGAGGAAGAAGAAATTGTGACGGGTTTTGATGCAAAAGAAGACTCAGCTTTATTAAAACAGCGACAAGCCAACGGCACCATTGACCGTATGAGTCATCCGGAACAACCTTCAGTTGACCCGCAACTGGTTGGCTGGGAATTCAAAATTGTGCGATCGCACCGCGACTTATTTCATAAACCGGCTGTGTTTCAACAACTGTGTGAAGAAGAAGCCCTGGCAGGTTGGATTCTACTAGAAAAACTTGATGATCGGCGAGTCCGATTTAAACGATTGATTGCTTTACGGAATATCATTGATCCCCAACAGCTACCTTTTGATCCCTACCGTTGCTATTATGGCTCGTCATGGACTGCCCAAAGCTGGTTAGGTCTATTCGCCGTGTTGATGGCAATTGCTGTTCCTGCTTGTCTGAGCTATACCCTAGTTTCAACCCTGCTACACGACTCTCCAGAGTCTTCACCCCCGTCTCCTTATCAGGATATACCTGCCCAAGATTTCCCACCTGCTCAGTGACATCTTGTACCACTCAAGTAAAAACTATAGTGGTGGCTTACTACAATAAATCAGGAGTCAGACCTCAAGTATGATTAGATCTGACTCCGAAATAGTTAACAAATGCACCTAAATTAATCGCACTTTGACTTAAACACGCAGTGGTGGCTTTGTTACCTTCAACCCGGCTTCTTCTTGCACATATTCCTCAATGTCAATCGAGACCGATTCGACGTTCCAGATATCTTGACAATACTCCCGGATTGTGCGATCTGAGGAAAACTTGCCTGTGCGAGCCGTATTCAAAATAGACATGCGAATCCAATTGTCTTGGTCGCGATAGGCATGACTAACTCGATCTTGGCAATCAATGTAAGATTGATAATCGGCAAACAACAGGTACTCATCTTTGTATAGGAGTGAATCCACAATTGGCTTGAACAAGTTTGGATTCTCAGGATAGAAGTCACCCGCAGCCATGCGATCAATTACCTCTTTTAATTGAGCATTGCTATGGTAGTAGTCCATCGGGTTGTATCCCCGGGCTTTCAAGTCAAATACCTCTTGTGCGGTTAAACCAAACAAGAAGAAGTTATCAGCCCCCACAACTTCCCGAATTTCAATATTCGCCCCATCCAGAGTGCCAATGGTTAGCGCTCCATTAAGGGCAAACTTCATATTGCCTGTACCGGAAGCTTCTTTACCTGCTGTGGAAATTTGCTCGGAAAGATTTGCCGCCGGATAAATCTTCTGACCCAAAGAGACAGAAAATCCCTCCATAAACACCACCTTAATCCGACCACCGACATCAGGGTCGTTGTTGACCACTTTAGCCACAGCATTGATCAATCGGATCACCAACTTCGCCATATAGTAGCCCGGAGCCGCCTTGCCTGCAAAAATGAATGTTCGGGGTAGGATATCAACTCCCGGATTGCGCTTGATGCGGT
The DNA here is from genome assembly GCF_046565525.1 of Coleofasciculus sp. NCBI lineage: Bacteria > Bacillati > Cyanobacteriota > Cyanophyceae > Coleofasciculales > Coleofasciculaceae > Coleofasciculus > Coleofasciculus sp. The sequence continues at coordinate 69,402 of NZ_JBKHUP010000015.1, forward strand.
TGTATAGGGTAATGATATACAAGACATCTAATAACTGACGCTTGTATTCATGTAATCGCTTCACCTGTACATCAAACAACGAATTGGGATTGACTTCTACGTCATTAAACAACAAAATATAGTCCACCAACTCTTGCTTGTGCTGCTGCTTAATCGCGGCAAAGCGTTGACGAAATTCCGGATCATCGACAAAGGCTTCCAGTTTTTTCAGGTCTTCCAGGTTACTCACCCAATTGCCACCAATTTTTTCCGTAATCAAGTCGGAAAGTTGGGGATTACTCAGCAATAGCCAGCGGCGCGGGGTAATGCCATTGGTTTTGTTGTTGAATCGTTCGGGGAACATTTCATAGAAATCGTGCAGAACTCGCTGCTTGAGCAACTCTGTGTGTAGTGCTGCCACCCCATTAATGCTATGGCTACCGACACAAGCTAAGTGTGCCATGCGGATAAACTTTTCGCCACCTTCTTCAATCAGGGACATGCGTTGTAGCCGATCCCCATCACCGGGATATTTCACTTTGACCTGTTCGAGGAAGCGGTGGTTAATTTCGTAGATAATTTCCAGATGTCGAGGAAGCAAACGCTCGAATAAGCGAACGGGCCAACGCTCTAGGGCTTCGGATAGAAGGGTATGGTTGGTATAGCCAAAGGTGTGCTTGGTGATGTACCAAGCTCGGTTCCATCCCAATTGATACTTATCCACCAACAGCCGCATCAATTCAGCAATCCCAATCGAGGGATGGGTGTCATTGAGCTGGATAGCGACTTTTTCATGGAACTGGTCAAAATTCCGGTAAGTGCGGCGGTAGGTGTTGATAATGTCTTGTAGAGAACAGCTAACGAAGAAATACTGCTGTTCTAGGCGCAGTTGTTGACCCTGAGAGGTATTATCATTGGGATACAGGACTTTTGAAATATTCTCGGAGAATATCTTGTCTGTAACCGCGCCTGCATAGTCTCCACTGTCAAACACTTGGAAGTTAAACTCTTCAGAGGCACCTGCCCGCCACAGACGTAGAGTATTGACCGTGTTGTTATGGTATCCCGGTACGGGTGTATCGTAGGGGGTGCCCAAGACTTTGCGATCAGGAATCCAACGCACCCGGTATTGACCTTTATCATCATCATACCCTTCGGTACGTCCGCCAAACCCGACCACAACGGTTAACTCTGGATGGCGAATTTCCCAGGGGTTGCCGAAACGCAGCCATTTATCGGGATGTTCGACTTGAGCGCCCTCTTCAATGCGTTGATCAAAGATGCCAAATTCATAGCGAATCCCGTAGCCCATTGCTGGAATTTCTAAGGTAGCAAGGGAATCCAGAAAACAGGCGGCTAAACGACCTAATCCCCCATTTCCCAGTCCGGGTTCAGGTTCGAGTGACATTAGATCATCCAGCTTTAACCCGGATTCTTCTAAGGCTTGACAAACCCGGTCGTACATATTCAGGTTGAGCAAATTATTGCTTAACTGACGACCCATTAAAAACTCTGCCGAGAGGTAATAAACGGTCTTGACCTCTTTTTGAATGTAGGTTGTCGTGGTATTAATCCACCGATGCAGCAAGCGATCGCGTACCGTATAAGCCAAAGCCATGTAGTAATCGTAGGGGGTGGCTAAGAACTCATTCTTGCCCTGGATGTAGTACAGGTTATCGGCGAAGGCACGTTTTAGCGTCTCCACCGTCATTCCGGTGCGATCGTCTTCTACTTGAATTTCCGGGAGGCAGACGTTCGACTGGATGGGTTGATTGCTGTTGGGTTCAAAAACTTGGTTATTCATACAGACTGGTTGTTACTGATGACACGATTTAATATCGCTCCCCCTGCTACTCTAGTCTCTAAAATTGGCGATGCCAAGGTGTCAGACGTTGGGGTTTTCGTTCCTTCTACCAGCCAGCTTAACCGCACCAGACCACGATCCGGAACGTCTGTGCAAAAATCTGTTATCTGCTGGCGCTAAGTGGTCTGTGGAGTCGGTTCCACTTCAGGTGCGATCGCTCTGGTGAACCGCGTGGTATCGGAATTTTTCTACTGACTTATTACTTGTCTTAGTCATCGATTCGCGGATTTTTGGTTAACAAATGTTTATGAAATCAGGAGATAGTTAATCATGGGAGTCAAAACTTGTCTTTGTTGTGGTCATCCCCTCTTGCGCCACGTAAGACGACAAGGTGTCTATTGGTTTTGCACAGTTTGCCATCAGGAGATGATTCCCCTAAAGCCAAGCCCGTCATCTATTCGTATCGATACTCTCAAGCATAAGCCGAGCAGTCAGATTGTGCATAGTCTTTAAGTCTGTCGAATTCATCTTCGGATAATCGAACTCTTAAAGTTTTATTTCTTGTCATAAATTCCAGAAATACTGGATAAACGCTTCGGGACAACTTGCCTTATGCGTGTATTTATGCGTGTATTGATGAAAGTCAATACTCGCTTGGTGATTAGATGAGCGAAGAATCCCCCGCGTTTTCAACCGGGGGAGTGTCAAGTATCCACCATTAGCTTAAGCCGCACAATCTGTTCGCCTGTTTCATCCAGGGGAACTTCAATCACATCATTGGTAAGACGATCCAAACAATTGAGCAGCGATCGCAGATGGGGAGTACTTGCCCCAGTATCCACGTATAATCGGTCAGATAGGCTACTCAACCGTTTCCAGCTCGTATAAAGTTTACCCACGGTTTGCTCCAACACTAAAGCCTGTTTGACCAAATCAGCTGCCGTATTCAAACAGTCTAACCGCAGGGCTTCCTGGAGTGCCAATTCCATATCCAAAGATGAATGCTGAATGGCTTGCACTTGGGCGGCGGCGTCAAGGTATTTCGCCAAGAAACGGGCATCTGATGTCGTTTGCTTCACCGTATCCACATCAGGATTTGCCGCGACTTCCTCTTGTAACGGTTTCAGGTGGGATTCTGGCAACTTCTCCATTTCTTTCACCAACGGTGCTAGATAACGGGCGGGCATGGTTCCGGCTGAGGCTTTTTCCTTGACTTCATCGGGGAGTAACTCTGAGGACATGGCTGTCCATTCATCGGCTAGCTGCTTCACCTCACGCCGCGTAATCCGATCGCCCTGTTGCGCCTTATCGGTAACTAATTGTTGCACTTCGGGGGCAGATTTGGCGGTTTCGACAAATGCTCGTTTACTGAAATTGCGGATCGCATCGGGGTTGAGTTTACCTTCGGCGAGGAGGGTATCGGCACTATTTGCCAGTTCAATCAGGGAATAAGCTTGACTTTTGCTAATTTCGCGACTTTTGAGCCAGTTGAGAAAGCCTGTACCGCGTCCATCCCCCCCTTTTTTTTCGCGATCGCGCACCACACGCAGAATCCGCCCGCGCCAGATCTCGGTTTGTAAGTCGAAGCGATCGCACACTCGCCAAGCATTATCAACGAGTTGCTGAAAATCGTACTCCTGGATGTCCTCATCCTCTGGATCAGGAAGCTGGAAATTCAAATCAACGGGTTCTTCGAGGACAGCCGCGAGTTCGGCAGTGGATTCGGGGATTTCAACCATAGGGATGCAATCGTCGAGGGATCAAAGGGGGTTATTACAGCTTCTCAAATTATAGAGGGACGCCACCAATAGAGTAATAGGGGTGAGGCAGGTGAGGCTAATGCACAAGATATGCCAATCGGCAAGGATTCAGCTCACTTTTTTGGCATCAATTATGCTATGCCTATAGTAAGGTCGGCTACTACCCTGTCCGTAAGATAAGAGCAGATAGTCAGTTAAGGTGATCACCAACCGATGAGAGTGCTGCACTCGGATAGTAGACTGGCGACTGAAGGGAAGCAGGGGTTGATTTTTCTTTCTTTGCGGTAGTATCTCTAGGAGGAGAATTATGCCGGCGGCGATCGCTCTCTCTATCCAGTCCAACGGGACAGCCATCACAGAGCCGCGAAAACTCTCCCTTTACTCTCCCCGGCGAGTTGATAATGGGGTTACTCTCATGCTACGCCAGAGGCAGTCTCTAGGGATAGAGGAAGACGCTACTGGATATCTCGATAAATTTATCAGTTTCATTTTTTTAGAGCTTACACTCTAACTTTAAAGTCTTGTTGTTTCCCTTATGATGACGGCTTCAGGTTATGACTACATTAAATTATCCAATTTCGGTTGATTCCGAACCCATAAATACAGTCAGTATCTTTGAAATTATTCCTCAAGAAGTTCTCAAATGGGCTAATAATTTATCCTGGGAGGAGCGACGCTATGTTTTATCGCTGTGTTATTTAATCTGTTCTGTTCCCTTAGATAAACAAGCCGAATTTCTAGACAATTATACAGCCGATGGTTTGGTCGTAAAAATCTTGCAAGAGCAAACTCCAAAAGATTGGGTGACTCGCTCTTTCAAAAAACTCCACATCAAGCAAAAACTGACTAATACTGTCTTAAAAGACTATATTAAACAGTATTACATTCATTCCGCCCAAGATTTACGCACCCAAGCTAATCGCGACATCGAGTATTTAGAAGCCGTTCTCCATCTGATCAATGATTCCGAAGAACGAAATAATTTATTTCATTACATTTTAGGCTGTGAAATCATCAAAATGCTTTTCCAAATGAGCTGGTTGCAACACGAACGATTCTATCGTTTACAAAAAAATCAGGAATACTTTATTAATCATTATATTAAGCCCATTCAACATGCCCATCGTTTGAATGGTCTTGTTGTCCCAAAAGACGAAACACTTTTCTTTGCTAAACGGGATTACTTCATCAAAAACCCGAATATCAAAGACAAAAAGTTAACCGAATTGCTCATGTCTACTTTCACAATTGCTCAAGCCAGCAACCTTGGTTTTTTTATTAGCCATAACCTTGATTTTGTCATGTTTGACTACGACTCTATTTTTAATTGCGAACCCGAATGTATTTTTCTTTGCTGACCACCCTGAAAATTTGTTATTATAATTCTCAGTAGCTGATGTCGTCTAGACTGAGGACTACTACAGATTGTAAAAAAAATTAACTTTGTTCTCTCCTCTCTAACCTTTTCCATCGCAAAGGTTGACAAACTGAGCTAAAGAGTTGTCTAATATGTCCACGAAGAGACTGAGATATTCAAAGATCTGGTAAGTAGTCGGACACAATTAAAGCTGAGCGTGAGGAAAAAGGAACTCGTAATAGAGAACGGGGAACAGTAAAGATTTGATGCTTGTTAACATCTCTTAGTATAGCGGACATAATTTATGTCCAGGGACTTAGAATGTTGAATATGACACAATGGCGATCGTGAGAAATTTTACTGTTTTTTAAGAATTGTAATCAAATCAGAAACGGAACAGCTCAGTGATCAGTTGTCATATCCGCAAGGATGCTGTTACATTAATGATTTTCCTAACCGTTACCGTTCAAACCGTTGTTCATGATAGTTTCAACCATGCTAACCAAGAACTCGCACAGTCTAGAAGCAACTCAAGGGATTGGCGTCCTAGCGAAAATTACATTAGCTGTGAAAAAATGGGCAAATACCCTTCCCTCAGATCAACGAAAGCATATTATGTCACTCTGTTATTTAATGTGTGCGACTTCGCCAGAAATACAAGCCGAGTTGACGGATTTTTTAGACGATTATGTCGCCGATAGCTTAGTTGAACAGATTTTGCAAGATCGCATCCGCCTTCAGCTAGTCACCAAGTATTTACGAGAATTCTGTATTGAAAAAGAACTGACTCCCTTGGTGTTAAATAGCTATGTTGAACAATTTTGTATTCATTCAGCACAAACATTACAAAAAAAACCCGAACTCTATTTGGAGTTTGTGCTGCGACTGATTCACAGTGCAGAAGAACGCCATGATCTTTTTAATTATATTTTGGGCTGTGAAGTGATCAAAATGATGTTTCAGATGAGTTGGCTACAACATGAGCGATTGTATCAGCTTCAGAAAAATCAAGAAAGTTTTATCAGAACCTATATCAAACCCATCCAACACGCTCATCGAATTAATGGAATTGTTGTGCCAAAAAATGAAAATCTATTTTTTGCGAAGCGCGATTACTATATCAAACAGCCTAATATTCCGGAGAAGAAACTTGTTGAGTTGGTTGTATCGACGTTTGCACATAAAATTGTTATAAATTTAGGGTTTTCAATAAGCTGTAATCTTGATTTTCTAGCGTTCGATCATGAATATATTTATAGTAATGAGGAACCGGATTGTATATTTTATGCCACTGTTTAAAGCACTGGCAGCAAGTAACCAGACATAGGGCGATGCATGAGAAATCTACCCCCTAAGGACTAACTTTGGTCTTTTATGTCCAACGATGATATAGATAAAAATAGAGTCGGTCAAAATTGCTTGTATTCAAGCTCTAGTTTTTAACCGTTAATTATTGCTAGTAGTGCCTTGATGAGTAGCAGGCTAAGAGCTGCGATAATTATTACGGCTAAAGCTAACCCGACCAATAGCCAGACCAGAAAAAACCAATCCGTCTGTTTTGGGGGTTGCGGACTATCCCAATAGGTTTCCAATAAGGCAATATTTTTAGAATTCGCTTTCCAGGTTGCATCAGCAATATCGCCCACAATTGGCACAGAACCAATAACTGTATCCAAAAGGATATTCATAACCATTTGCCCTAATAGCGATCGCGGGATACCTATCCGTGCCGCTTCTAGTACAATATAGGCGGAGAACGCTGTTCCTAAAAAATCACCTGCCCCTGGTAACAAACCTAGCAGCGGATCTAACCCGACACGCCACGGTGTTCCCGGAATAGGAATGGCATTGTCGAGCAAATGGCTCAACCGACGCAGACGCCGGAGAGTAGAGGTTTTGGAGTCATGGATCATTGGATTTTGGATTCAGATATCTTAGACACTGCCTTTATTTCAGTTTTCTCAATTGATCGCGCTTTAGCCGCTTGCATTGCCTCTCCTACCGTAAAATTAAGTTGATCTCCTAATAAAAGTACCAGAGATGTCATATATGACCAAAGCTGTAAAACAATCACCGCTCCCAAAGCGCCGTAAATTTTGTGATAATTGCTGAAATTCGACGCCACGTAATGCCGAAACACGCCGGATACAATCGCCCATAACACCGCTGCCAAAATGGCTCCAGGTATAATCGGTGTTCCCGGACGCCAGTGGCTGATGCCAAAGCGGTAGATAATCGCAAAGACTATAGCAACCAACCCTAAGGCAATGAGCCAACTTAAAAGCCGTAAGAGCGTCAACAAGATGATCACAATGCTTTTGTATTCTACCAAGTTGACCACCCAGCTACTGATAAACAGGATAAAGGAGGCGATGAATAGTAGTAAAACACTGCCTAGAGTTAAACCCATAGCAATCAACTTAGCTTTCCAAAAGGGTCGGCTTTTTTCCGAAGGAATTTGATTAATTTGGTCGAGGGCATTCATCGCCGCATTCAGCGCCCCGGAAGACACCCAAATTGCCATGATGAAGCTCAGCGAAAATAAACCGCGATTGTCTGTGAAGTTGATTCCATCAGCAAAATTACGCATTAGTTGCAGCGCTTCTTCCGGCGCCACTTCCCCTAGCTGATCGGCTGGATTTGTCCAAGGGAAATACTGTTTGAATAACTCAATCACCGTGAAAATCACCAAAATGGCTGGAAACAGGGCTAACATGGCGTTATATGCCATCTGAGAGGACAAACTCAAGAGCCGATGTTTCAAGGCACGGCTAACGGTGATTCTCAGGGTTGCCAGATTCAGATAACGAAAAAAATGGAAGAAACGGAGTAGACGGGGACGTAGCATAAATAATAGGTTGGCTAGCAGTATCATTCACCATTACTGTGGCAAATTTTTTGACCATTAAATACCAAAAGGAGTCACTCTAGGGAGCTACACAACGCCCTATTTGTCCAGAACCCCCTACAGGAGCCGTGTGCGATGAGCAATGATGTCAGACAGTGGTTAGCCGAAATCAAGGAACTGAAACAGCAACTCGCGGATAGTATTCGCGATCGCGATGCTGCCAATGAATCTGCCGCCAATTGGCGTCGCCTCTACAATACCGAAGCCCAGCAACGCCGCACCGAAGCTCGACTGGCACAACAACAGATCGATGCCTTAAACCTGGAAATCCAGCAACTGCAACAGGAGAAGGATCTTCTTAAAGCTCAAGATCCCGACGCCACCTGTGCCATTGAACAGGAGGTGGCAAAACTGCAAACATCAGAACAGTTGCAACAAAAATTAATTCAGGTGATGATGGAGCGCGATCGCCTCATTGATACCTTGAAAATTGAGCAAGCCAATCACGCCCAAACTCGCAACAGCTTAACTGCTGTCATTGGCGATACGATTGACCAGTTGACCAAGCAACGTGGCACGGCAGAAAAATGAGAGATTAGGAATCATTAATTATGTATTAATTTTGAATTATGAATTATAAAATTATGTATTTTAATTAAAAATGTAACATTCTTGGCATCCTTTCTCTCTCTAAAGGCAGAGGCATTATCTGATCTCTGGATAGAATAGCGGAAAAAATAAACAGAAAAATTTTCATGCTTAAGGAGGATCTTTCCCTGAGAGTGCCTTTGTCAGGGAACCTGCATTTACATTTTGGCTCATTTAATGAGATAATAGAAAAGTGAGGTAAAGAACGGAAAAAAAATTAAAGATAAAGGGGGAACTTATGAAATATAAGATTCTAGCAATGTTAACCTTACTTACTCCCCTAGTGTTCGCTAGCTCCGTCAAAGCTGAAAATCCACTTCATGTGCAACAGTTATTATCCACTGGAGCATGTGCAAACTGCGATCTATCGGGAGCCAATCTCAGGGGTGCCCATTTGATTGGTGCTGACTTGAGAGAGGCAAATCTGCAAAGCGCCAACCTGAGCCATGCGAACCTTGAAGGTGCTGATCTACGCGGGGCAAATTTGGCAGGGGCGAATTTAACAGGCGCTTTTGTCACCAATGCGGATATGAAAGAAGCGAATTTGAATCGGGTAGATTTTACGGAAGCCACAATTTACGATGCCAACGTATATGGTGCATCAATGCAGGATATGACTATCAGCGATGCTGATATATTCTACACAGGCATCGGTGTAGGGGGTGAAGGAGCAGAAGACATCGTTCCAGATTGGTATTAGTTAACTGGCTCTTTTCCTGCTCTAAGACTATTTAGGCTGAAATAGCAGGGTAAGCAAAGGTAACCCGCTCTCGCTGGGTTACCTTTGCTTAATTTTCCTTAGTCCTTGTCAAGGGGACGCAAGGGCTAGTGTAGGTGCGATTTTAAAGAAGGTAACGGATGACCAATGACAGTGAAACCCTTGCCCAACTCAAAACGGCGATTGTGAAGGCACAGACGGTGGGTGACATCTACGCCGTGATTGAAGACTATACGTATCAGGAGTTTGAGCAGGTTTATCAGAAGTTGACACCGAACCAACAGACAAGATTAGAAGCAATTCGCGATCGCGACACCCACCTCCAACTGATAGCTATCCATCAGCCATCAAACTTAACCACTGCGTGACATCCTCCTACACCGACTTTACAAGTACGGCTTAGGCAACTTTGCAGTACAACCGTTAGGTTATACCTCCAGCGTTTTATAGTGGGGGTATGCCCAGCCCCACTTCTAGCCAAGTTGCCAGAAAAAAATCTACTTATGAAGATTCGCTTTTGCGATCAAGTTACCAGCTTTTACAGCTTTGTAAATGAAAGGCAAAAACAATTTGCTAAATCTATCAAGATGGTAGCTTGCAAAAAACAAGTTGTCAATATATAAACTGGCGATTCATCCCACGCTTCCCTAGGGGTAGGACGTGGGGCTTCTCGCCAATTAAGCTAAAACCTCTCCCACAGCTACCCGCATACCATTGGCAAAGTCCCAAGCAGACTGAGCGCGTTTGCCAGCTAGCTGGACTTGGCGCAGTAACAACAATCCTTCACCTGTTTGAATAATCAGTCCAACTCCCTTAATAATACTAACCACTTCTCCGGGACGCCCAGACGCTTCCCGTACAGACAACCACTGTTGCTCCGGAATCTTTAAATCTGTAGGCAATTGGGGGAAATAAGCCTCTCCCAGAGGAACAGTTGCCAGGATTTTCAGCGATTGATCCCGAAATGAGGCGACACAATTCGGTATAAATCCTCTGATCTGATTGTGTATGGCTATGGCAGAGCGCGACCAATCTACAGCATAATCTGACTTTTGAATCAAGGGTGCATAAGTGGCTTGGGAATCATCTTGGGCGATGGGTTGAACCTCCCCTTGGTTTAGCTTCAGCAGCGTTTCGATTAACAAATCCGCACCTAGATCAGACAGTCTTGCGGCTAAGTCATGGGCGTCATCCAATAAGCCAATGGGTGTGTGAGCCTTCAGTAACATCGGTCCTGTGTCCATCCCAGCATCCATCAGCATGGTGGTAATACCCGTTTCTGTTTCGCCATGGTACAAACACCACTGGATTGGGGCGGCTCCCCGATAGTTCGGCAGAATTGAACCATGGACATTCACACAGCCGAGTCTGGGTATATCTAGAATTTCTTGGGACAAAATTTGTCCATAGGCGACAACGACAAATACATCTACCTCAGCTTGTTTGAGTTGACTGAGGGTTTCCCTATGCTTTTTCACCCGTTTGGGTTGCCAGACTTGCAGTTGATGGGTGAGTGCCAGGGTTTTTATCGGTGAAGGGGATAGCTGATTACCCCGCCCTCGACGTTTATCAGGTTGGGTTACTACACCCAGAACATTAAATTCTGAATGGTTAATTAAGCGTTCTAAAGTGGGTACGGCGAATTGAGGCGTACCGAAGAAAATAACGTTCATCTTTTCAGTCAAAAATAAATACTAAACTTTTACTGATCTCTTGCTCAACAAATGTGACGAATGACAAATTTATTCAACAGCAATTTCAATCCGGCGATTGCGCTGTTGATTTGCATCGGTATCATTTGACACAATGGGACGAATTCCACCGTAACCGACAACCAACCAGCGATAGTCATCCCCCAAAGCACGAGCGAAATATTGCTCCACGGCTTTGGCACGACGAAAGGATAGTTCACGATTATTCTCAGGTTCACCCAGGCTGTCTGTATGAGCGGCGATGCGAATGGTACTTGAGGGATAGTTGCGTAAATCCGCAATAATTTTGTCTAAAATCAAGCCCGCTTCCGGACGCAGTAGGCTGTTATTTCCCTCAAAGAGAACATCACTCGGTAAAGTTACCTTCAATGTTTGGGTTGAGCCGAACGAGTCCGATGGGGCTGCCATGATCGTAGCATTCGGATTATTCCCATTTGATGTTGCCTCTTCAGGGGGGGGTTGAACACCTTCGAGTTGCAGCGCGATCGCTTGCAATCGTGCTTCTAAGGATTCATTAGGGCGACTACTACCCAGTTGGGCTTCTAATGTGGCAACTCCCTCACTCAATGCTCGCAGTTGACCTTGCAGTTGAGTGAGCTGGGCTTGCACCTGTTGTCTCTGTACAGGGGTAAGTTGAAGTGACGAACCCGTCGGTTCTGGTATCGATGTTGGGGTAGTATGGGGAGAAACAACTGGCGTCCGCCCTTCAAAAGGGGTTGCCATTTTGAGGAATAAGGGTTTCTCTGGGTTGGTTCTGGGATAGAAAGTGGCAAGGACAATGCCTACAATTAGGGCTAAGCCTCCACTGACGCCCAATAGTAGCACTCGGAATATAAAAATGAGAAACCAAGGACGTTGAGACCTCAAAGAGGCAGAAGTAGTTTTATCTGCTGAACGAGCCGATTGGATCACCGATTTTCCTGAATTTTATTCAGACCCTAGAAGAATAACACCAATACATCCATTAATTCGATCATGCCACTTGCCAGAAGTTTGTCACCACCTCTAACCCGACAAGGAAGACAGGGTACACAGGTACACAGGTGCAGAGGAGACAAGGGAGAATACCCCATCACCAGTCACCTTTTCCCCAATCACCTCTTCCCCAATCACCCATCCTGAGTCAGGAGTGAAAACTTTCGTAAAAAGGTTGAGTTGGAAGGTTCCTTAGCTTGATATACATAGACTAAAGAACACTGCCATAGTTCCCAAAACGTTGCTCCTCACACAAGACGCAGCGTTTAGCAACCTCACCCATATCGATGTTCAACATAATCGTCCGCTTATTCAGATGGTTTTGCTCACAACCATACCTCTTACTGTTTGCTCCTTGGCTACTGATGACTTATAACGTATCTGCCCAAGCTCAACAGGTTCATACCCCTGAACCAGCCCATTTCCCTTTAGAAACAGACCCCCTATCGGTGTCTTCTTCCCCAGCGAATCTCGACGTGACTGAAGAAATTGCTCCCGATATGATTGAGACTCTAGAGCAGATTGATCCTCTCGATAGTCCTCATCCTGTCCCTTGGAATTGGGTGTTGACAACCCAAGCTGAACTAGCGGCGAGTGAAACCTTCGGTTTACGCTACTACCGCAGCCAATCATTAATTTCTCCAGACGGTCAATATGCTGCCTATAGCCGCATTTCTATGCAAGGGCAACCTGAACTATACCGCAGTCGGGTTACCAGTGTGATGTTTCTGGAAGATTTGCAAACTGGGGATTTGCAAACGCTCACGGCGTCATCTCCCTTATCTGATAATCCTTTAGTCAGTAACGAAGATGCGGATATGCCAGGAACATTCGCTATTTTGCTCCCTGTCTCTTGGTCACCGTCTAGCGATCGCCTTTTAGCACGACAGTTTGAAGGCTTGTTCAGTACATCCTTTGCCTCGGATTATGCGGTGATTTGGGATCGCCAAAAAAATCGCACGTATACTGTCGCACCTGAACCCATTGACTATAACCATGCTGTGCTATTGGGGTGGAGTCAAACCTATCCGGATCAGGTTCTGTTTCGAGTTGGTGAACTTGGTGAGGAGCGTTGGCCCGTGTTGTCTGTTGATTTCCGAGGTGAAACCACCCTCGCCTTTGAAGATGAACCAATTGTGTATGGTCAAGTGGTTCACCAGGTTTGGACTGGACCTCAAGCACGTTGGTAAACACAAGGGTAAATAGCACAGAGTAGGGACAGTTTATGAATTGTCCCTACTATTTAGAAAGGAAGGTTGACATCCTCCCCGGCGTTTGCCGCACGGGGATTCCTCACCACGCCACTTAAAAAAGATGGTCGCTGAATGGGGGTCATATCTATGCAAAGTTATACATATCTGTCTAGGCAAGACTCAACAGTTTAAGTCTATCTCCACGTTCTTCCCTAGTGTCTACGCTTACCTACTACCCCGCTTTCTGCCTCGTCCATCGTAAAACTCGTGGGACTCCGACCTCAACGAAGTAGGTCGGAGGGGGATAGAGGTCAAACCGCGCCGCTTTCCTCCCTTGCTCTTAATCATTAGGTGTAGTTGGCGGCGGCAGATTGGAGGACGGCTGATTACGGCAAACTGGCACGATGTAACTTCAATAGACCCTAGCCATAAACCACTTCTGCCCTTAACTTGCCGATACCGCATAAACTGGGACGCGGCTATGCAGATACCATCAACGGCATGGGCGGCGGGTGAGGACTCAGCCTTATTCTTAGCTTTGGGTAAACCGAGGTATTTTCTCCGGTTGGATGTGTGCCATCCCTCCTGCGTGTAGACGGTGTAACCGTTAGCTTCCAACTGCTCAATCTGCCAATACTGACCAACCATAGCAGGGCTAAACCCTTTGTCGCCTTTGGCTTTAATCGTCTCAACTACCACATCTGTGAATGGATAAACCCCTGACAACTCTTGTACCACCCGAAGCGCTAACTGTTTATTAGCCCGGATACTAGGGGGTATCTTATTACCTTTGCGGTTATCGAATCGGTGTTGGCGGTGACTGCGTTGGTTAAAGGAAACCTTACGGTTAATCCGTCGCCCTCGTCTCCCTCGCCGCATCATTGCCCGTTGGGTCATTCGCTTGGTCACGTTTTTAAAGGGCAAATTTAGGTGGGCTAAAAACAGAGTCGCCTTGGCTGATTGAACCGCGACGCCGGTGAATAGCTTTCCTGGATCAATTCCAGCCACAATATCTTGAGTTTCCTCTCCTGATGGCGGGTTAACTAACTGGACTTGAAAGATACCTAAATCGTTATGCGTGATTTTAGCTTTACCAGCTTTTAGCCACCGCCGAACGCGGCTAGCTTTAGCTGGCATTAATGGCTTACCGTCTGGCGATAAAACCGGAACTCGTAGCATGGTGATAAACCTCACGAGTGATAGGGGCGAAGCATTGGCGAAGTCAAGTGAGCGGTAAATTGCTTTAATTAACGACGCCAATGCTTCGCCCGTACATAGTCCCCTCGACCACCGCCAATAAGATGTCCTAACAGCCAAGCACCTATAACAAGTAGGTTTGTAGATAATCCAGACTGGGGAAGTATCTGGAAGTACGTGCCAATTGGCGGCTCAATGGTCTATTCAACTCTTGCGTTGCCAGCCCTGTCTCTGGCAATCCCTAATCTCAAGCGATAGCTAGATTAGGGTTGTTGAAAGCCTTAGCTATGGGTGGGTTGGGTAAGCTGGGGCTTATTTATATTGGCAGTGTTACACCATCCAAGCCTCTTTCGTTCCATCCTAGTTTACCTTGGCAGCAGTTTTCAAGGATTACCATCATGTCTCTTCTTAAAAAAATCAGATTATGATAACAGTCTGTACGTCAGCCATTTATCTGTTCTATAACCATCTGAATCCATGGGTCGTATCTGGTATTTTGTCCAAACGGTATTGGGGATTATTTTCCGCCATCCAGTCCTCGGTACAAGTATTATCCCCGTTTTACCCGATGGACAAATTGTACTGATTCGGCGTCGCGATAACGGAAAATGGGGATTACCTGGAGGGATGGTGGATTGGGGACAAGACATTCCCACCACCGTGAGGCGGGAGTTGGCAGAAGAAACTGGGCTAGAGTTGCTGGCAATTCGCCGATTGGTGGGAATCTACTCAGCACCCGATCGCGATCCCAGAGTTCATTCAGTTTGTGTTGTAGTCGAAGCGGAGGTTCAGGGAACAATGCAGATACAAGATATGTGGGAAATTACGGAAGTTCAAGCCTTTGAACGTTCAGCCATCCCCATGGACTGTCTGAGTCACGATCATGGGCGACAGTTGCAGGACTATTTTGACGGTAAAACCACTGTTGCCTAATTTTTAGTTTTGAGAGCTAGACGTAGCCTGCTACTTTAAGTGTTGAGTTTTGAAACACCCGGCAACTAGGATGAATTTAACCTTACGGAATTCCCGCATTAAGCTACCTTTGGGGCAAGTCTTTTGGCGTGAAGTGGGCCAAGGACCCACTCTTATATTTTTACACGGGTCTTGGAGCGATAGTAGTCAGTGGCTACCCCTGATTGAGTATCTGCATCAAGATTATCATTGCTTTGCACTTGACTTATTGGGATTTGGTGACTCACAAACGCCGAAACTGCACTACTCGATTCAAGTCGAGGTCGAGTGTTTGTTCAACTTCATTGAGGCACTACACCTTCCCCGAGTCTATCTGGTTGGTCATTCCTTAGGCGCTTGGATTGCCGCTAGTTATGCATTGCATCACAGTGAACAGGTTCAGGGATTGGTGTTATTAGCCCCTGAAGGCGTTCGAGGTGACGGAGACGGGAAAACTTGGCAGTGGCGGCGGTGGTTAGTCGGGCGTCCCCCCCTTGCCTATACTATTCTGCGATCGCTCTTACCTCTGGCTAGGCTTTTTGGGCGTCACAAAGATATTGAGGGAGCGTTAAAACAGCGACAACAATTGCTACAATCCCCGACAGCTTGTCAATTGTTGTTCCGGCGACGGCGGGTGGAAATTCAAGCCGAATTATTACAAGAACATCTACCCAGCTTAGATATCCCTACGCTGATTCTTCAAGGAAGACTTGATTCACCAGAGGTGATTGACCATGCTCAAACTTATGCCAACCATAGCCCCAATACTAAATTACAGATGATTGACCAAGCCGGAAATGACCTAGCGGAAACTGTACCGGGAATTGTCGCTCAGCATATTGATTATTTTGTGAAATATCAGTAGAAGGGTAGAAGGGTAGAAGGGTAGAAGGGTAGAAGGGTAGAAGGGTAATGCTGCCTTCCCCATCACCATGGGTATGGTAGACGCACTTGCCCAGCCGGACATGGTATCATTCATCATTCATCATTTCAAACAATGTCAATTGCTCCTTGGCGAGTCTCCCTATCTCGTGCCCTTCACCGCAACCGCAGTTTAGCTTATGCTCGGTACTTTCAACTGGCAACTGTTTGTCCAGATGGGTATCCAGCTAATCGCACCGTTGTTTTTCGTGGCTTTTTCGATAACCAATTAAAAATTATCACCGATGCTCGCACTCAGAAAGTCAATCAAATTAATCATAATGCTGGGGCAGAAATTTGCTGGTATTTTCCCAAGACTCGCGAGCAATTTCGGTTAAAAGGTCAACTTATTCTGGTGGGAGAAGACTATCCTGAATTTCCCCTACAAAATGAGCGTCAAACCACCTGGCAAGGGCTTTCTGATGCAGCGCTTGTGCAATTTGCTTGGTCGAATCCGGGTGAACCCAGAGTAGAGGGGGATCAGGCGTTTTCCCAACCGCCACCTGATCCAGAGCAACCGTTGCCTAATTTCTGTCTCCTATTACTCGAACCTGTAGAGGTTGATCATCTGGAATTGCGCGGTGATCCGCAAAATCGATGGTGTTATACTATGGGGTGCGATCGCCAATGGATCACGCAAGCGATAAATCCCTGAGTCTTTCTCGTACAAACGAGCGAAGTAGCGGAATATGCATCGACTAAAATTCTTTTGAGGATGCGCCTAGTTTTCGACCTGAATTAGAAAGAATGAGTCTTGTTCTCTAAATCTCACCTTGGCGACTAAATCAGCTTCATAGCGTTCTCCGGCGGTAACAGGTGAATAAGAGAGAGAATAAAGCTTGTTTTTAGGGCTATGGGATCGGGTTCAAGATAGAGTGCGATCGCGTATCTACTAACTGACTTTTGGTTATATCATAATTAACCTTACTTTTTACGTCTGACTACTTATATTTTGGAGCATCCCATTATAGCCTAGGTATTTAAATCCCGATCAGTTGATTCAGAAGAATCCCGATTGAACTTTAAACTATTCTCCAGATATTCAATCCGTTTTTGCTGATTCGCCAGTTGCTGAGTTTGCTCATTGAATTCTTTCTCTAAGTCTTTATTCTGTCGCTTCTGATGAGCAAGTTTCCAATTTTGCCGCATCAGGGATGGTACCGATACCAATAATCCCACCACAACGCCAACCCCTAAAGTTAAGACGAGAACTAACGCCAACGATATATCAACTCGCCAAATTCCTAAAGTAACGGCGATAGGCACAGCATTTTGTAAGGCAAAGATAATCGCCAAGATCGCTATAACAACCCCTAAAATTAAAAATAATCGCATCCGTTATCAGCTAAAATTTAAATACACAACACAAAGCACATGATCGAACGGCAAGTCACATTGTCTCAAGAATAGCCCAAGCGAGGTGTCTGATGTCCGCAAAAGCCGCAGTACTCAAACAAAGCGAACTCCTAAACCGATTAGTCTTAAATCGTCATACCGCTGAAGAAGTCGGTCGAGTGATACAGCTATGGCTTGATTTGCAAGCCCACCGCGTAGTTGGGTTAACCTGCAAGTCCGGGTTTCTCGGCGGCAAAAAACACCACTTTACCTGGGAACAAGTCAATACTATTGGCAGCGATAGTATTCTTGTCAACAGCCTTAAGGAAGAAACCGAGTCGGAAACCCTGGAACCCCTCGATTCTCGCATTGGTGTAGAAGTTTGGACAGATGCGGGAAACAAAGTCGGTAAACTCGTTGATTATATAATTGAACCGGAAACGGGAGCCGTCGTTAATTACTTATATTCCTCCAGTGGTTGGCAAGGAATAATGGAAGGGATTTATACCCTTGCACCCGCAGCCGTTTCCAGTGTGGCAAAAAAGCGGATCATTGTTCTAGAAGCGGCAGTAAAAAACAGTGAGAAATATACCGAAGGCGTCCATGAACGCATGAGTCAAGCCGCAGACTTTATTCGTAGTGACTACAAGAAAACGCTTCAGCATGTGGAATCCCTTAAACAAGGTGTTCCCCAGGTTACAGATAATCTCACCGACCAAGCCAAAGCCGCTGGTGATAAACTCAAAGAACGATTTTCTGAAGGGAAAGATTCGAGCAAACAGAAGGATGAAGAATGAAATAATTTTGACCCTTCACGACCTTCGAGGGAACCTGGCGCGTAAGTTTTTTAATTTGTAGGGGCGGGTTTCACTATAATCCTTTGTGTTTGACCCTGATGTAACTAAACCCGCCCTTTCCAAGTAAATAATTATTTGACCAATGACCAATTATCAATTATCAATTATCAATTATCAATTACCAATTACCAATTACTGAGGCAAAAATTTACCCGTTGAATCAATCTGCAAAGAAGTATTCGGAAAATCACTCTGAGTAAGCTGGCGCATCAGTCGAATCGTGCGTCCTTGGGAATCAGGATAAGGAATCCCCTGACGATTTAGCATAATTGGAATAATTTGACCCGAAACTAAATCACCCTGATTATCCAACTCCACATCTAATACTAAAGAATACGCCAGTTGAGCTTGAGTCGAGAGAGTCCGATACCCCATAAAATTACCCAAAGAATAAGCAATTAACTTTCCCTTATAAAGTTCTAATGCTCTAGGAACATGAGGTCCATGTCCGAGAATTAAATCAGCGCCGTGGTCAATCATCGTCTGAGAAAAGTTAACCAAATTGCCGCGATTTTCGCCAAAAAAATACTCCGTTTGATTGCGAACATGCATCGCTCCAGTTCCTTCAGCCCCCGCATGGACAGAAATAACCACGATATGGGCATTTTGACTGGCTTCTTTCACTAACGCTATAGCCGCTGGTAAATTATTTAATGAATTGTGGTAATTAAAGTAACTAAAACCAATCCATGCAATCCATAAATTATTGATATTAGCATAGAGAATTTGATTCTTTTCCCCTAATGCTTTAACTCCCGCCTGTTCCAGATTATTGATAGTATCTGCAAAGCCTTGACGTGAGAAATCATAAGAATGGTTGTTGGCAACGCTCATAATATCAAAGCCCACCTCCTTTAACAAAGAGGCATAATCAGGCGGCGTGCGAAAGGCAATAATTAATCCTCCTATCGACTTAGCAGAATAGGGATAATTGGTTAAGGTACTCTCAAAATTACCAAATAATAAATCAGCACCTTGCAGAGTAGGTTGAACGGCTTGAAAGAGAACCGTTTTATTAGGATGCAGTTTATTCTGAGGATAATTTGTACCCGGAATAATATCACCCACGGCTTTAATCTGAACTGTCACATTCGGCGGCGGGGGTTCTATGGGGATATCAGATTGAGGTTGAATGATAGGTTCCGGTGGGGGTTCAGGATAGCTTTGAACGACACCATAACCCATACCGCACAAAAAGCTGACCGTACCCACCGACAGCAACAAGGCTCCACTGCGCCGCAAGGGTGTGATAAAGTTTGTCATTTGTCATGCGTCATTTGTCATTCTTCATTTATCGGTCTTACCGTCAAATGTAACTCTGGGTCTTGCGCCACCCAACCCGCAGGTGCATTGAAGCGAACTTCAAAATGCAGATGAGGTTGGTCAATGTCCGGATTTCCTGTAGTACCAACTGTCCCTAGGGGTGTTCCTGCTTTGATCCGTTGACCCGTTCTCACCGAAAGACGGCTTAAATGAGCATAACGGCTTTGGCGTCCACCTTCGTGATTAATCACGACTAAATTGCCATACGCTCCCTGTTGACCTGTAAAGGCAACTGTACCGGAATCCACAGCTAGCACAGTGGTTCCAGGTTCTGCCAATAGATCAATACCACTGTGAAACTGAGCTTGTCCATCAGCGTTTTGATGCCAACCGTAATTAAACGCTATGGGTGCTAACGTGGGCAAGGGATAACCGGGAAATCCAGTATAGTTTTCCACGGGTTTGCGATTTGCCAGTACCCAATTCACCCCTGAGACAAATACAACTCCTGGTGGTTGCAGGGAACAGCCATTGACCTCAAATAAAATATCAGCGCGGATACCATAAGCCTCCGCTAAGTCTTGCCAGCTAGCCCCCGCTGGAACTTGCACCCGAATCCCATTAAAGGGAGGAATCAGAATATCTCGACCCATCGGCATGGATTTTCCTGACAAGCTAGGATTGAGTTCTACTAAGGTTTCTGGGATCAGGCTGTATCGTTGAGCAATACTATTCAACGTTTCACCAGGCGCTACTTTATGTTTCTGCAAGCGCGAAAGGGCAGGTGCGGGACAGCTATTTTCAGACGGTGAGGATGATTGTGCCGTTGCCAGATTGGGGATTGGGGCAACCAGGCAAATCACGGTGGAAAAGACAGGAAGCCATCGAGATAAAGTCATAGTTGAGAAGTGTGAAGGATGAATGGCTAATGGTATGGTAAGCTATTCAGCGGCTTTTCTGGGCATGTTTAACTATTCCAGAGAGATTAGTTATCGGTTAGTCTGCCCAATTAAAGTTTATTGCACTAAATTATCTGTTACATTTATTATCATATTTTCTAAAAATATAATCATCAACCAAATTTGAACCAATGATAAAGAAATAACTAAAATTTGATGTTGATTTAGCTAGGCTATTGACCCCCATCGCTCAAACTCAATACACTAAAAAAAGCTAAGCTGTCAACTTTAATCATTGACTTAGCCGAAACAGAGGTAATTTTTTAAGGAAAATAGACTCTACTTTCCTCTGAATTCAATCAATCCTGTAATTCACGAATTGTCATTCTCAAAATAAAAACATGACTGCTAAAATAGTAACCCCTGAACAGCCAATTAACGCCACCTCAGAAACATTCCACCGCCAACTCACCAGCGAAGTTCTCACAGAAGAAAAAAAACAGCCCTGGGTTCAACTCATTTCGACTTTTATAGGCACAGTCTCAGCTTACCTAAATAACCGAGTTACGAACACTGAGCAACTTTTAATCACCGCTGCCTTGATTATTGCCGCCCTCACGATTCTAAAACTCGGTTTTGCTGTCCTGAAAGCGATTAATACCATTCCCTTTTTGTCATCGCTTCTAGAAATAATTGGTATTGCTTATGTGAGTTGGTTTATTTGCAGCTATTTGCTCAGTGCTGCCAACCGTCAAGACTTAGCCTTACAAGTTAAGTCTTTTAAGGAACAAATTTTTGGCATGAATCCCTAACTATTTAAATTTCCCGAAAAATTTTCAGCTCATTCCACGCCAAACGATTCGGTGGGATGAGCTTACTCTTATCCTATGGTATCGTTTTAAGGGATAACATACGAGTCGTAAGCAACCCCGGTCTCGCATACACGGAGCTTTAGCCAAATAAGTTAAAGCTGTGCTTACCAGCCTAAGTGCTAA
>NZ_JBKHUP010000016.1:0-90392 GCF_046565525.1 Coleofasciculus sp.
GTCGCTTTGCTGAACGCAACGCGAAAGTTTCATCCTCTGGTTAAAACGCAGAGGTTTTCACCATCGCTACCCTATAACATTTTTGGGTTGATTACTCATAACACCCCTTCTGATTAAGTATTTCTTGGCTACCCGACTGAGTAGACGGCTGTCTTTATCTTACATGCCAAGTGGGTGATCAAGATGAGGGATGAGGCAATACTATTCCCAAGCGTGTATTGAACATTGGGAGATCCCCCTGCTCCCTCTGCTCCCTCTGCTCCCCCTGCTCCCTCTGCTCCCTCTGCTTCCCCTGCTCCCTCTGCTTCCCCTGCTTCCCCTGCTCCCTCTGCTCCCTCTGCTCCCCCTGCTTCCCCTGCTTTTAGCGCTTAAGTTGACACCAATGGTTTGACGGTTCACATTTGTTTCCCGCCCTGATGTGACTAAACCCGCCCCGATTCAGTACAAGGATTCTTTGACCAATAACCAATGACGAATGACGAATGACCAAGTATCCTATCTGATGGAAAGGTTTATCAATAAAAGGTGCTGTTATGGCTAGCGCGAGAAACGTCCTGGGTACAGAACTAGAAACCTGTTGCACATCTCCCATGACCGGATTTTACCGGGATGGCAAATGCAGTACTGGAGGCGGTGACTTTGGCGCTCATGTTGTTTGCGCTCAAGTTACCGAAGAGTTTCTGGAGTTTACTAAACAGCGTGGGAATGACTTGAGTACACCCGTTCCCGGATTTAACTTTCCCGGTTTAAAACCAGGCGATCGCTGGTGTCTATGTGCGTCTCGTTGGCAAGAAGCCCTCGAAGCGGGTGCTGCACCTCCTGTGGTTTTGTCTGCAACTCATGCATCGGCTCTAGAATATGTTTCCTTAAGTGAACTCCAGCAACATGCTCTTGATGCAAAAGGTGCATAAGGGCGGGTTTTGTTGCTCCATTATTGGTGAGCCTTTTGCTATATTAGGGCACGATACTATCGTGTCCCTACTCCATCAATTATCCCTTGTGGTAGGGGTACGGCAATGCCGTACCCTATGCCCTAATATCACTGTCCGTACTTATCAGTTTTAGAGTTTTGCACAGATGAAAGAACCGGATTAGAAGCAGTATCAACATTGTCTAAAGCGGGTTTTAGAATCTGCCAAGCTTGTTGCGCTTCGGGTAAAAATTGATCCCGTGCGGCTTTAGCTTCAGCAAACTTGATTAACGTTTTGGCAAAACTCTTATCTGTCGCCTGCTGCATTTGTTCGGGAGTCAGGGGTTCGGGGCTAAAGAGTGCCTCAATTACCGGACGTAACTCCAACGCCTGCTGCTGTACCTCTTCTAAGCTAACTCGTAAACTGGCTAAATTCGCGATCGCCTTCACCGCTTGAATGATTTCCGGTTCATCTTCTGGCGATTCCACCGCTGATGGGGGTCCAACGACAATTAAATCTTCACTGCTTAACCCATCAGCAAAACTATTCGCATCTAAGCTGGTATCCTCTGGGTCATCCATCCGGCGTTCAATTTCTTCCAGCGCCTTTTTGCGACTGCGTTCACTGTCCGTTCTGCCGCTAACTTCAATAAATAAACCTAGTTCTTTTAAATGTTTGGTTGTGTACTGAATCGTCGATTTAGTCATAATCCTTTCGATGAACAATAATTATAAAATACGACAAATTGCTGTATCTTTAAAGAAAAACCAATGGCTTATCCTTAAACGGCGCAAACGCCTCAGCATCAAAGCGGTATAAAGACGCTGGACGACCGGCTCCCCGTGAGGCTTTTAGACCTGTATCGGCTAAAAAACCCAACTTCAATAAACGAGTGCGGAAATTAGAATAATCCGAGAAGTTTTCGCCTAAAACAGTGGTATAGAGTTGATAGAGATCACTGAGCGTAAAAACATCAGGTAAGACATCAAACGCTACGGGGCTATACTCCAACTTATTCCGCAAACGCTGATATCCATACTCGATAATTTTGCCATGATCGAAGGCTAGGGGAGGTATCTGCTTAACTGGATACCAAGCAATACCACTAACCCCCTCAGCAATAAACTGTGCTTCTTCAAACCGAACTAAGGCAAAGTAGCTAACCGATAGGTAACGAACACCAAAGCTTTTTGGGGATTCTCTGGGGTCGCGATTCGGACCGCCAAAGGTGTAGAGTTGTTCCAAGTAGAGATTATTGACCCGAATTTTCTCAACTAGAACCCGATGGGCGGCATCTTCTAGGGATTCTCCCCGACGTACCAGAGTTCCTGGCAAACTCCACTGACTGGAAAAAGGTTCATCCTGGCGCATGATTAATAGCACCAAGACGCGGTTTTGTTGAGTATCGACAGAGAAAATAACATTGTCAACACCGACTTTGAAGTCAGCTAATGCTGATTGGTTTATCGGTTTGATGCCGCGTTCTGACATGGTTATCCAAAACTGTGACGTTTTGAACTTAAAAATGTGATAGTCTCCATAAAAGTATAGCCAAGAACGCCCCTATACCTGAATAATTTGTGTTCATCTGTACAATTGTTCTCGATTAATGTAGTTTTCCACGGGAGGTGTGACCACTTCTGGGTCTTTTTTTTCACGATAGGCTGTGGAGGAAACTCCAGGTACATCGAGATCCGCGATCGCAACGTGAGTGTTAAGCTGCCTCAATCTCTCTAAACCTGCCTTGTCTATTTCATAACCGGGACGCGGTACAATCAGTAACTGTACCTGGCGGAGTAATTCTTCGATCCGATACCAACGGGGTATCTGATTGACTAAATCCGAACCCACCACTAGAGTATAGTCCACCCCATCCCCCCAAGTTTCCTTAGCTTTGGCTAACGTTTCTACAGTTCGGCTACAACTAAACTCCTCATGTACACCAATATTATTACGCGGTGTTTCAATTTCTGAAATTAACACCTCTAACATCCGCTTACGGTGTTCCAGGGAAGTTTGGTGAGACTTAAATGGATTATCTGACGCCCAGACAGCGACTTGGTCGTAGTGGTTTGACAACCATCTGAGAATGGTTTTATGAGCTGCAGTGGGTGGATCAGCACTCGTTCCGAATAAGGCAATAGTGGTCATGTCAAGTCCGGTAGCATCATCATTATATAGTGATACGGGGGGATACAGATAAAGGCTGGGTGTAATTGCTTCATCCTGATAATGGC
Source organism: Coleofasciculus sp. (assembly GCF_046565525.1). Taxonomy (NCBI): domain Bacteria; kingdom Bacillati; phylum Cyanobacteriota; class Cyanophyceae; order Coleofasciculales; family Coleofasciculaceae; genus Coleofasciculus; species Coleofasciculus sp. Next base: position 3,149 of record NZ_JBKHUP010000016.1, read on the forward strand.
AGCTATTAACCTGGCATTCCCTAAACGTTTAAGTCGCACTATTTCAAGAGGCGTTTTAGTCGTTTATATACATCATCATCGTTACGCTTACCAACCAAGATTACTTCAACCAAATCCTGATTCGGATTGAACCGATATACGATTCGGTACTCACCGCTATCAACCCGATAATAATCTGGATAACCGGATAGCTATTTGCTATCAGTAGGCAGGGGGTCAACATTCAGTGCCAAGACTTTCTTAGCAATTTGAGCCGCAATTTTGGGTTGTAACCCCTTGAGAAAATCCAGAACAGTTTCTAGTCCATCAAGCTTCGCCATTTGCCAAACCCTGGAGAGTTGATGTGAATGTTTCTGTTCCCACCATCTGAGAGTTCTTCAGTGCGGCTACTGCTGTTTGACCTAAAAGCATATCTTCTAATTCTTCGAGGCGCTTGAGTAGTCGCTGGTAGGTCTGTGCGGACATAATCACATGGCTAGGTTGAGATTGCTGCGTCACCACAACAGGCTCAATAGCGGCTTGCTCAAACACTTCACTGTGGCGATCGCGGGCATCTATGAGAGTATAACTATGCATAGCTAGATTTAAGGTTCACGACTATTGGCATTCTGTCTTAATTGTAGATGACTATCGTCACCGTTCTATTCGGCTCAAGGAAGCAGACAGCTAGGAAGGATGTCAAGAATTAGACATCAGCGGCTTCTTGCTCTAATCGTTTTTCCGTTTGTTGAGTAAGCTGTTTTAATTCATCAGAAATTTCTACTTGTAGAGGCTGGGGATCGTCAAGTTGACGGATTGAATCAGGAATCATTGCCACAGTCGCCGCTGTGCGTTTTTTGATGTCCGCTAACGGTTCCGGTGGATTTAAGCGTTTACCCTCTTTAACCATCAGTTGCAGCACAGAATGTTCATGTTCTTGAGGGGATTCGGATGCAGTTGCTAGCCGATCTTTGATAATTTTTCCTTCAACGCAATGGCGAAAAACTTGTTTGCGCCCAGGATAGGTTTCCTTACTACTCGACTGCTTCATTGTGGGAATGCCATCCATTTCCACAAGTTTGTACACCCCATTAACCGGCTTACCTGTGACCAGTCGCGTACCGACACCATAGCCGTCAATAATACCACCCGCCTGTTTAATCTTGGCAATCTCCCATTCATCCATGTCACCACTGGCAAAGATTTTCGCCTCCGGTAGCAGCGAGTTCACTTGTTTAGACAGATCAGCAATATCTCCAGAATCTAAGCGCACACCTGCAACCTTCGTCTGATTCGCTTTGACCTGTTTTGCCAGACGTTGAGCCGCCGCAACTGTATCATAAGTATCAATTAATAGAGGCGCACTGGGAAAATAGCGTTGAAATGCACTAAATGCCTCATCCTCACTCCCAGATACAGCAGCAATTGCCATAACCAGCGAATGTGCCATTGTGCCACTCGGTTTTTGGTTCAACCTCAGTGCCGCGACCACATTTGAGGTAGAATCAAATCCTGCGGCTAATGCTGCCCGTGCTGCCCAGATTGAAGCCTGAGGACTAAACGCACGGCGGGCACCAAATTCCAACAGCTTGGCATCCTCTCCAGCAACATCTCGCATCCGTGCAGCCCGAGTCGCAATTAGGGTTTGGTAGTTAATTGTATTCAGAATATAAGTTTCTACCAGTTGAGCTTGCCACAGGGGGGCTTCCACCCGCAGCAAGGGTTCATTGGCAAATACGGCGGTTCCTTCGGGTACAGCCCAAACATCCCCAGAGAATCGTCCTGACTTGAGTACTGACCAAAAGCGTTCTGGGACTTGCTCAAACAGCCCTGTTGCCTGCAATGCCTCTATTTGAGATTCATCGAATTGAAGCTTCTCTAGATAATCTAACGCCTGTGCTAAGCCCATGGCAATTAAATAGCCAAAGCCGTTAGGTAAACGTCGCACGAATAACTCAAAGCTAGCGCGTCGATTCTCTAAACCTTCACCAACATAGCAAGCTACCATGGTCAGTTCATACAGATCAGTCAATAGACTGTAATCGGCTGGAGTCAGAGTGAGTTGTTGGTCTTCCTGTAGCATAGGTTTGCTGAAGATTATTAATGAACTACAGCGACTTCAACGAAGTAAGTCGCTGTTTCTGGCGCTTCCTTGCTCCTAGTTGCCGCATACTTCCGCATTTGGTAGCGCTAGGCAGCTCGGCGTCTTGAGAGGCTCGTTCCAAACCCCTTGCCCAAATCTCATTAACTTGGGCAGCATTAACGTCTCTATCCTCAACATGATTACACTCACGATTAGAGCAAATATGAACTCTATCAGCCAAGGTCTTAGGTGTTACTTCCCAACATTTAGCGCATCTTTGAGTCGGTTTGAGTTTCTGAGTCGGGGACTCAACATAGAATCCGCCAGCCTCAGCCGCTTTGTAATCCAACAATTGACCTATAATTCCAAATCCAACATCAAGGATAGAGCGATTTAAACCCGCTTTTTGCTTTTTACGCTTACCTTTTTTGGCTCGGCGAGTCATCCCTTTAACGTTTAACTGCTCATTAGCGATTAGGCTATTACCGCTGACTATATCGCTAGTTGTTTTATGGAGCCAATCTTCTCTTTGACACCCTACTTTGCTTTGGAGTTTAGAAACCCTCTTGCGTTCCTTTTTCCATCGGCTTGAACCTTTTATCTTTTTCTTCCTGTTGGGCGCTCTCTTACGTCTTAAACGCTTTGATGCCGCCTTGACCTTTCTGTGTCCCTCCTTAATAAAGTCAGGTTTAGCAATCTTTTCGCCTGTCGATAGCGTTATTGCGTCTTTACAGCCTAGGTCAATACCGATAGAGCCTGTACTTGTCTTGCGGACTGGCTCACACTGGAGTGTAATAGATGCGTACGATTTGCCATTTCTCAAGCAAATCGTACATGTTGTTGCTCTCCCCCAAGTTCTAGCTCGACCTCTCATCTGAATCTTCAAGCCCAAGTCTCGCAGCTCTAAGTGACCGTTTTTGCCATTAGAAGAAACTTTCCAGCTTGCTTTATCTGGATAAGTCCAACCTGCATATCTACCCTTGGCTTTGAACTTGGGATATTTCCCTAAACCTTTAAAAAACCTCTGATAGGCGAAATCAACACGCTTTAACGTAGCTTGTAACGTGTGAGAACCTAATTCAGCGTACTCAATCCAAACTTTCTTGAACTCAGGTAAACAATTCTGTTGCTCAAAATAATCTACAGAATGACCAAAGTGTTTGTATTGCGTCCGGCGATTTGCGATAGCCGCATTATAGAGTTCGCCATGCATTTTTCTAGCCCAATGTAACTTGTCACACTGAGATTTGTTGGGATATAATCTGTAGGTTACTCGACGTGTTTTCATGCTACTATTCTATCAAAAGTCTAGCAATTTGACAGGCTTCGGGATGTTGAATCCCTCGCCTGTCCGCTATCCTTCTCCGGCTTACTTCGTTGAAGCCGGAGATTGCCGCGAGCCGCGTTCACAAAGGGAAAGCAGGGAAGCCATGCTGTACTATAAGGAATTAGTACTCTGACCGCGACCTGGTACAGGAATCAGTTCAGTTGCCCCAATTATAGTAGAAATCACCAAAAATAGTTATCTAACAGGTACTGGACTTGGGACAAACTTCGTAGGGGATGTCGGGCTTTTCCGGAAAGGGTGCAACAAATTATTACAGAATGTCAAGGATGTCAAAGAAAATTTATACAAATAGCGAATAATCGGGCGTTTGACTGAACCTTAGGAAAAGTATTGCAAACATAATCAAATAAATGTTGCAAAATACTGTTTTTATGTGGCGCATCCCTCATAATTAACAAGTGAATTGCATACGAATACATCAATTTAAATCTGACTGAGCTTTACTCTATTAGGAGGATGTTATGAATATTTCCAAGCTGTTTGCAGACATGACCCAATATATATCGGAAGCGGTTGTCAGAATTTTTGGTCCCAGCGACGATGCTTATCCGTCTACAGGCGTACAACCCTTCAGTGGTGAACCCTTCCACAAACCCAGAGGAGCGGATTGGTAACCTAGAAAAGAAAATCGGTAAAAAGTTGGTTTGGTAACTATTCATGGGTTCATTTAAAAAAGTTAAGTTGGTGAAGATACGTTCAGTTTCTTCACCAACTTTTATTTAGGTATTTATTAAAAGGAAATTTATTTGAGAAGCTGACCACTAGGTTTCTACTACCTTCGACCGCTCTGATGGAGAGTTTAGTCTCCCGTTGGTAGTAACAAAGTGAAGGAAGCGACAAAAACTTCACACCACCTTTGTTCAGCAATTTGGTTGCACCGTTTGCACATCTGACGTCGCTCTCCTTCGATGTACAACAAATGGATCACTGCGGCAAAACTTCCAATCCGGTGCAATTCCTTTGTTATTTCCTATAGTAGCGGCTAAACCCTTTCAGGTTATCGATCGTTAGGTATAAAAGACAACAATTTGCTATCCATCTAAAAGAATAGAAGTTTTGGGTTTACAAGGAGAGTTGACGCAATTGATGTTGCTGTTGATTGATACCAAGTTGCAGTCTAAGGTAGAATCTGTCATGCTGAGCAAAACCCTTCACGACCTTCGAGGGCAGGCTCCGTGAAACGGAGTGACGCGAAGCATCTGCCCAGATTCTGACGCTCGTTCCGACGCTCGTTCCGACGCTCGTTCCTCGCTACCGCAACGCTTTCGCTACCGCAACGCTTTCGCTATCGCGCAAGCGTCACGCTTCGCTCTTCCTAGACATGATAGAACGCAACTTGGTATGAACTGTCGTTGTTCTAAGCTGTCATGCATTTAAATTGGGAATGGGTAGCGAGCTTGCTGGCTCGCACTACAAGGATTTCGCCATTATTGACATGAAGGTTTAAATGGCGAACAGGTTAGGGTTAACAACTTGTACTTAATGGGCGGATTGGTAATCTAGAAAAGAAAATCGGTAAAAAATTGGTTTGGTAACTATTCATGGGTTCATTTAAAAAAGTTAAGTTGGTGAAGAATGTTAAGTTTCTTCACCAACTTTTATTTAGGTATTTATTAAAAGGAAATTTATTTGAGAAGCTGACCACTAGGTTTCTACTACCTTCGACCGCTCTGATGGAGAGTTTAGTCTCCCGTTGGTAGTAACAAAGTGAAGGAAGCGACAAAAACTTCACACCACCTTTGTTCAGCAATTTGGTTGCACCGTTTGCACATCTGACGTCGCTCTCCTTCGATGTACAACAAATGGATCACTGCGGCAAAACTTCCAATCCGGTGCAATTCCTTTGTTATTTCCTATAGTAGCGGCTAAACCCTTTCAGGTTATCGCTCGTCAGGTATAAAGGACAACAATTTGCTATCCATCTAAAAGAGTAGAATTCTTGGGTTTATAAGGAGAGTTGACGCAATTGATGTTGTTTTTGATTGAACTGTCGTTGTTCTAGGGATAACAACTTGTACTCAATGGGAGGACGCATATCCCACTGAGTTTCGGCAAACATCAGTAGAGAGGCGGTCATTACGATACCCGTGGTGAGAAACTGCCATCCACCTACATAGTTTAAAAGAGCAATACCCAGTAAATGAATGATACCTGCTAGAGTAAAAGCACGCGATCGCATCCCTATTCCTGTCCCTAGGTAACCCACGGCGCACAATCCCAACCATAGAGGACAAAGGCGAATCAACAGATGTCCCCAACCCAGGAAGATGCTCAAATCGGTGAGAATGACACCACCAACCATAAGGAGTCCCCAAAAATAAAGTAACCAGTTGAGGCGTTCGACTTTTACCCAAAAGTTAGTGAGTACCACCATCGCTGCGATGCCCATTAGGGTGAGTCCTGACCAAAGTCCCGCTTGGAGTTTCCAGCTAATCGGCAAAAATTGGGCGGTGATGAAAATCATGGCACAAATTAGACCCCAGAACAGGAATACCTGGTCGATACGGGTATAAAAGGCAGATAGCAGTGTCTTGTGTCCGAGTTGCCAATGCAGGCGTAACAATCCTTGACGGTCTTGGTAGTCGAGTTCGTGCTGTTTGATACGAATAATTGGCTCTGTGGGATTGAAGAAGTTCATGCTATATCTACGTTTGGCAAGAAAGTGTTGTAAAACGTGATCTGTCTAGAGGATGATTTTTTAACTATATTAACAATATATTACAAAATGTGTAGATTATGATCATCAAACTCAAACTAGAGGAAACAGTTGATGAAGGTAAAACGCCAAAGCCGCACTGGCTACAGGTACGGTAAGATTATCCAAGCCCCACTTCGAGAACATTTCCAAAGCGGTAGCCCCTAACGCGACAACTATAGGCACTAACCAGGTTTGCCAAACATTACCCTGGACGCCAAATAGAATTAAACAACTGACCCCATAGCTGATGAGAGTCATCGTCACAGAACCTTCCCAGCTTTTTGTCATCCCCCAGATTTGGTACTTATGCTGCCCAAATCGCTGACCAATCAATCCCGCTAGTCCATCTCCCCAGGTCATGACTAAAATTCCAATGGCAGCATAGGGGAATTGATTGGGCGACCAAAACCAGGCGATGAGGATACCAATACTCACAGCATAGAAGAACGTGCCAAAACTTCTACGTCCTACACTGTTGATACCGGGCAGAAATGGCACATAATACGACAACAGTGCGATCGCGCTAGCGATGATGGATGCGGCTATACCAACCCAGGCGGGAATTTGTAACCACCAAGCCACTAAAATAACATTGCCTGTACCGATGTGAACCACTTTGCGTGCTAATTCTGAACTGGTCGAAGTGTGACGATGGAGTGTCTCAGCGGATAGCACAATCACACCTAGCCCCAGTGCCACAATACTAATCTGGAGCCATAACGCCGGAATTGATTCAAACCAAGGTATTGAGTCAAGCAAGAGTTAACACGAATAACACAGGAGTGCCTTATCTGAGCGATCCGCCAGAAGACCCTCCCTTGAGCGCGACGGGATGAATGGCGAGTTGTGAAGATTTAGGCAATACATTATCATAGTATCAAGTTGTAATGATGAAAATTTTATTAATTTGGCTAATTCGAGGCTATAAAACCTTTATTTCCCCTATCTTTGGGCCAACCTGTCGATTTCACCCAACCTGTTCAACCTATGCCCTACAAGCCATTGAACGCTTTGGAGTGTGGCGTGGGAGTATCCTCGCACTGCGGCGCATCTTACGCTGTCATCCATTTCATCCGGGGGGTTACGATCCGATTCCGGAAGCGACTTGCAACAATAAGAGGGGAGACGGGAAGCGGGGTAAGTAGCTGTGCAGATAGAGAAGTAGCAGAGGGAACAGCCGATCTGTAGGGGCGGGTTTTACAGATAACGTTTTGGCACTGTCGGTGAAACTTAACTAAACCCGCCCTGACTAAGTGTGAGAGTTTTGACGCTTCTTGCCGAGAGAGATAAATCCGCTAAATCGCGTATTAAGAATCATAACTATTGCGGAGGAAATTACCTAAGTAGAAATACACAATAGTAGTTAAGCACATACGACTTATTAAGGGCTTACGCCATTGAGTTATCTAAGCAGTATCTCCGTGTCTCAGCGTAAGTCCTTTTTCTTTATGCTTTCTCAAACTTGATCTTAGTTAACCATAGCTGAGCTGATCGTACTCTGACAGTCCGCATTCTTTAATAAATCTAACATTTCTTTACAAAGAGACACAAACTTCTCCGTGATTCTACGGTGATACAAAGGAACTAGCTGCCAAATTTCCGGAAATATACTGATTATTTTGCTCTTTGATTTGGATATGTTCTAAAAGGAAACACTGTATTCTTTAGCCCCTGAACGCTTGTTCTGACGGTCAGGGGATTTTTTGTACCTGTCTTGAGTTATTAGTCTGATGGCGGTGCTAGAAAATAAAGGACTAATGACCAAAGACAAATCATGATGAAACCCTATTACCAGATTCTGATTCGAGACTGTGGAGAACCCCTCGTTCCCATACCCTTGGAGCAGTTCGCGGTGGAATCCCCTCATCCTTATGAAAAACTGGGCGCTCCTTATGGGAAAACGTCTCCCTATCATTTGCGCCAGACGGTGTTAGAGGCATTAATTGCAGCTCAAAATGACCTGCAACAGCGATGTCCGGGTTGGCGTATCCTAATTTTTGATGCCTATCGTCCTGTAGCGGTTCAGCAATTTATGGTCAACCATACTTTCGCTGAAGTTGTGCGATCGCACAACCTAAACCCAGCGACTCTATCGGAAACACAACGCCAGATGATCTGGCAGCAAGTTTATCAGATTTGGGCATTACCGAGTCCTGACCCCTTAACCCCACCGCCTCATAGTACCGGTGCAGCCGTGGATATTACTCTAGTTAATCACCAGGGTGAGACGATTGACATGGGTTCGGAGATTGACGAACTCTCACCCCGATCTCATCCAGATTACTACGCCCAGGAGTGGCAACTCCCCTATCATGCCCATCGGCAACTGTTACGGGATATCATGCAAAAGGCAGGATTTCAGCGCCATCCGGGGGAGTGGTGGCACTTCTGCTGCGGCGATCAGATGTGGGCGTGGTTGTGCCATCAACAGAACCCAAGCCAGAGATTTATCGCTCGTTATGGTCGAGTGGCTGGTGTTCCTCCCTGCTCTGAAGAGCCAGGGCTTCCCCCATAGGAAAAGGCTCCAAGGCAGAAGGTTTAAAGATAAAGGGGACAATAAAAGCAGATTGGGTATTAAACCGATATTCTGGGTAAAGACGATTTTTTTGTCTGTCGATCACTCCCATCTGAACAGGTTATGATTGCACCAAAACAAGTCTATGTTCTCTTATTCAATGCTCGTACAGAAAACGAGGGGATTCACACCCTGCAAATCGGCGATCGCAATGTGGTGTTAATGTTTGAGTCAGAGGACGACGCGATCCGTTTTGGCGGGATGCTAGAAGCCCAGGATTTCCCTAGCTCCTCTGTGGAAGCGCTGGAGGTTGAGGAAATTGAAGAATTCTGCCAAAGTGCCGGTTATGATTGCCAGCTAGTTGAAAGCGGGATGTTGGCATTACCGCCGGAAAAAAATGTGGAAAAAACGGACTGGCAAGCCGATGCTGCGCCAACTCAAGAACCAGAGATCTCGGATCTGGATCGAATTCGCCGTCAGCTAGAGGGATTGTTGTAAGCGCAATTATAGTGAAATAAATGAAAAAGTTGGAGGAGCGGGGTTATCTGCTAACGGAACAGGTGAACCCTCAGAGTCAGAATCTAGACCAACTCACCTCGCTAGAGTTAGTGGATTTGTTTAATCGCGAGGATGAAAAAACAATTCGTGCGATCGCCGCCGTTCGGACTCAACTGGCACAAGCGATTGATCGCACGGCGCAAGCTCTGAAACAAGGGGGGCGTCTGTTTTATGTTGGTGCAGGTACGAGCGGACGCTTAGGGGTATTGGATGCGGCTGAATGTCCTCCCACCTTTTGTACCCCACCCGAACTGGTGCAAGGGATTATCGCCGGTGGTGCAGGGGCGTTAATCCGGAGTTCGGAAAACTTGGAAGATCAAGAAGAAGACGGCAGCGAAGCGATCGCGCATCGTCAGGTGACGGAACTGGATGTCGTAGTTGGCATTACCGCAGGTGGGACAACACCCTATGTGCGCGGGGCGCTGCAAGCCTCACGACAGCGAGGCGCCACGACAATTTTGCTCGCCTGTGTCCCCGCCGAACAAGTTAGTTATGAGGTGGATTTAGATATTCGCTTACTCGTCGGGCCAGAAATTCTCGCCGGTTCAACGCGCTTAAAAGCCGGAACTGTGACCAAAATGGTATTGAATATCCTGTCTACGGGTGTGATGGTGCAACTGGGCAAAGTCTACGGCAATCGCATGGTCGATGTCGCGGTCACCAATAAAAAACTCCATGACCGTGCTTTAAGAATGCTACAAGACCTGACTGATCTTAGCCGAGACGAAGCCGGGTTTTTGCTCGAGAGCAGTGGGCGGCGGGTTAAACTGGCACTACTGATGCACTGGACAGGAGAGGATGCCACAGTCTGCGATCGCCTGTTGAGTCAACAGCAAGGCAATCTTAGACAAGCATTACTCACGTATCAGAACAGTGGTGAGTAACCTTCCGCACACTAAATCAAAGATTAGACCGTGAGCCTCCTTGCGGCAATAGGTGATTCATCAAGGGCGACTTCCCGCAGCTTCCCTACTCAGCTACAGTAGAACTATTGCCTCTAGCTGCTACAAGTTTCATTAAACATGTTCAACGGATCAGAGACGACTGCAACAGTTTTACTTCTCCTTGTCGCACTTGGTGTCATCGTTTGGGGATATAGGCGTGCCCTATCTTACGGCAGACTCGGCATCCTCGCCTGGTTGCAGTCCCTCGTGTTGACGGTTCCTTGGCTGATATTTTTTGTCCTATTGGCTGCCGGAATTTATCTGAATATTGTTGGTATCTTATTTTTATTGGTGGTTTCAACCGGGATCTATATTTTCCTAGGCAAACGTTTGCGGGAGGAAGGTGAAGATGCCATCTTGCACAAGCGTGCCAACCAGTTACTCCATGAGAAATCAGATACCAGCGACAGCCAAAATTTGCCGTCGCCAGGAGACAGTGCCGCAACAACCTCTCCATCACCCGACAGTAGTGGTGCCGCAGGGACTGATGTTATACCCATTTCGCCAGAAGATCTCAAAACTATCCAGGGGATTTTTGGTATCGATACATTCTTTGCCACAGAAACCATTCCCTATCAGGAAGGGGTGATATTTAAGGGAAATCTGCGCGGCGGTGAGCCTGAGGCGGTGCATTCCCGTTTATCTGCCAGTTTAGAACAACGGTTGGATGATCGCTACCGACTCTTTTTAGTCGAAGATCCTGAAGGGAAGCCGGTGGTGATTGTTTTACCCAGTAGCAACGATCCCCAACCGCTAACGATTCCACAGAAAATTTTGGCAGGGGTGTTGCTGGTGTCTACCCTCGCCACTAGCTTAGAAGCCGCTGGATTTTTGCTCAATTTTGATTTGTTTACCACGCCTGAACGGTTTAAGGAAACCTTACCTCTGGGTTTGGGGATTTGCATAGTTTTGGCAGTTCATGAATTGGGTCATTGGTGGGCAGCACGGCGTCATCAGGTTCGCCTAAGTTTCCCCTTTTTTATTCCCAGTTTACAAATCGGTTCCTTTGGGGCGATTACCCGCTTTGAATCCTTGGTGCCTAACCGTAAAGCTTTGTTTGACATTTCTTTAGCTGGACCTGCGGCGGGTGGTATTGCGTCTGTGTTACTGCTGCTGCTGGGCTTGGTTTTGTCTCATCAGGGCAGTACCTTTCAGGTTCCGGCTCAATTTTTCCAAGGTTCGGTTTTAGTTGGTGGGTTAGCCCGGATCATTTTGGGTTCGTCTATGCAAGCACCGATTGTTGATGTTCACCCCTTAACGATTACGGGTTGGTTGGGGTTAGTGATTAGCGCGTTGAATTTAATGCCCGCCGGACAGTTAGATGGGGGGCGGGTTGTTCAAGCTATCTACGGACGCAAAACGGCTCGAGGCACGACGATTGCTACGTTGATCATCTTGGGAATTGTGGCACTAGCGAATCCAGCTAATCCATTGATTTTGTATTGGGCAATTATCATTTTGTTTTTGCAACGTTCTTTGGAGCGTCCTAGTCTCAATGAAATTACGGAACCCGATGATACGAGAGCAATTTTAGGTTTGGTGGCGCTGTTTTTAATGGTGGCAACATTGATTCCCTTCACGCCCGCGTTGGCGGTGCGTTTGGGTATTGGTAGCTAAGAGGTGTACAGGTGCAGGGGAGCAGGAGAATTGTTTGATTTATTGACAGGAGTGCAATGGCGAAACACCCATGCTCTGGAGTTCGCCTTCTGCTACCGTCATGCCATTTTTCCAAAGCTCATACTCACTCAGATCGATATCTTCATTCCACACAATCCCGTAGCCCCCTTGCTCAACCTTAAAGTTCTTGAAAAATGCCGATTGACGAAGTGGAGCAAACTGGGGATTTTCTAAAAGATGAATAATATCGTATTTCTTAAATTCTTGATTGGTGAATTCAATCAGCAAGGTGTGATCGTTAATGGCTTTTGCTTGGCAAATTTTTGGGTACTTCATACTAGTTTTAGTTTACTTTAGAGGAGGTAGTTTACGAAACTCTTGAGTCTTCCACATCTTTAAAAGATCTTGCTGGTATAAATTTGCCCACTCTAGAACTAATTTCTGAGCGCGACTTGGTAAATCTCCTTCAATGATTTCCAATGATTCAATGCTCACTAAGGCATTGTACTCACCATAGATTGCATGAAAATGAGGCGGAGGGTGATCCCCAAAAAACACCTTAATCACAATTCCGTAGAACCGGGCAATCTCTGGCATAATTTATTCAATCACGACTATTGACTTACCCTAATTTTATCAAAGCCTGCGAGGTAACATTGCAGCCATGGCAATCGAAATTGAACGAAAATTTTTAGTTAAAGGCGATCAATGGCGCACCCTTGGTCAAGGAATGCTCTATCGTCAAGGTTATATTGCTACCCAAAACCTGACGACGGTTCGCGTGCGTTTAGTGGGAGATCAGGGCTATCTGACGATTAAAGGTAAAACTGAGAGTTTTTCTAGAGTCGAGTATGAGTATCCTATCCCCGGATCAGATGCTCAACAGATGCTAGAGACATTGTGCGATCGCCCCTTGATTGAAAAAACGCGCTATAGGATAGAGTTTAAGGGTTTGGTCTGGGAAGTGGATGAGTTTATCGGTGAAAATGAAGGATTGATTTTTGCAGAAGTCGAACTGAGTGATGAAAATCAAGAGTTAGACTTACCGGATTGGATTGGTCAAGACGTGACTGAAGATCCTAAATATTATAATGCTAATTTGGTTCGGCATCCCTTTAGTCAGTGGTCATAACTAATAATTGACATACTCCCGCACTCTAACATAGATTAGAGTGCGGGAGTCTCAATATAACTATTGATTCTCAATTCCCCGATTTGGATTAACCACTGGCTAGTCACGTTGAAATTGGATTTGATGGGTTAGGTTGGGATGATCGCACAGATGTCCCGCTCTAATCTGTTGGTGGAGAGCAAGCTAATGTACTCAACTGGAAACGCGGCAATTTGCATAGCAATATTTTTGACTAGTTCGGCAGTAATTCTTTCCATGAGGGTTTCCTCTACCTCACCTAACTACTATTTGCTTCCAATATACTACATATATACTACATTGACAACCCTAAAGTGAGGGCGAGGGATTGAGTCACGCCCCAAACAATGAATATGGGAAGGATGAATCACACCCAAAATCCCGCGATCGCTACCTCAATGCCATTGACATTGAAACCCCCTTGTGTACTGGAGCTTTCTGCCTTATCCCAACCTATGACTTATGACTTATTGCTTCTCATTGCCAGTAAATTACCGTATATATTCTGCCGTTATTTCCGGCTTTTCTAGGTGCGGGACATGACCACAGTCATCAATCCAGATTAGTTGAGAATTAGGAATGGCGGCTTCAAACTTGTGGGCATATTTTGTTCCCAAAATCCGGTCATCTTTTCCCCATAAAATCAACGTCGGCTGCTGAATTTGGCTAAGTTTTTGACCAAAGGGTGGATATCCCCCACTTTTGGTAAATGAAATTAATGCCCGATGCCATCCCGGCATTTCTAGATGCAGCGCTGCACACAGTAAGGCATCGGCAGAAACAAATGTCGGATCAAAATAGGCGTTTTTACTAATAGTTTCTCGCACCTTGGGACGCCGCAGAAACTCAACCGCCCAATTATCAAAGGGTGGAAACAGGAACTTGCCGATGGGTGGGGGACTGGTGAAACCTGCACTATCCAGCAATACCAGCTTTTTCACCGCTTGGGGATAGGTTAGGGTGAAATCAATCGCCGCCGCCCCTCCCATCGACGCCCCAACCAGAATGACGGGGACTTGGATTAGGGTTTTCCAGAAATAATAGAGATGAGTCGCGATCGCGCTGGCGCTAAACTTAATCCCAGATACCCGATCGGTAAAGCCAAATCCTAATAAATCGACCGCCCATGTTTCCTGGTGTTCCGCTAATAGGGGAAACAGGCGGCGAAATTCTAAGAGGGAACTATCAAAGCCATGCAATAACAGGATGGGTGTTCCCCCCTGTCCCTGCTGGATGTATGTTGTCGCAATGGGTTGGGGGGTAAGGGGTGTGAGAAGATCGTGGCGTGCGATCGCACGGGCGAGGGCAATTGATGTAGATTCCGTAAGCTGCTGGGTTGTGGCGGGAAGGAAATTGTCATTGGTCATTTGCTCTATGTCATTTGTTATTTGCTCTATGTCGTTGCGCTTACCATAATATTCTTACTTGAAAAGACACGATAGTGAAAGCCTTTGACTGAACACACGCCAGATGGTGAGAAATTTCCGCCGGGATGGACGAAATATCTTGCTTGTGAACCCAATTCGCCAGAAACTGGAAAAGTTGTGCCAAAACTAGTCTAGTTGGAGTGGGAGACTATTGTGACGTTTACATCAATTCATGCTTGCAAAAAAAGCATCTATCAAAAGATGGAAAAATGCCGCATGGGTACCTTAGTTATCATTGAAGGCATTGATGAGACCAGATTTTACCGACAAGCTCATCCGGAATTTAGTCCCGTGGGTTGGCATTTGGGTCACATTGCTTTTACGGAAGCCTATTGGATTCTAGAACGCTATGCTGGCAACAAACCCCTGTTTCCAGAGTATCATCGGCTCTTTGCGGCGGATGGTTTACCCAAGTGCGATCGCCAAAAATTACCGTCTCTGGCAGAAATTCAGGACTATCTGGATATTGTGAGAACTCAAGTCTTTGACTATCTAGAAATTGCGCCCCTGGATCACCAAGAACGTTTATGGCGGTGGTTACTTCAACATGAGAGTCAACATGCTGAAACTATTGCCTTTGTATTGCAATTACACCGCTTATCTGCTAATGATAATACCCTTTGCCAAACTGGGCGCACGCCTAGGTCATTAGTCCTGAATAATCCCTTTGAGCCTAAAGGTGATAAGACCCCAGATAAAGGACAGATGATAGAAATTCCGGCGGGTGAGTTTGAAATGGGAAGCGATGGGATTGATGCGATGGATAATGAAAGTCCGTGCGATCGCGTCTTTTTAAACACCTACTGGATTGATCGCTACCCGGTTACCTGTCAACAGTATCGCGCCTTTATTGAAGCTGGGGGATATCAAAATCATAATTGGTGGTCTGTGGAAGGATGGAAGTGGTTACAAGATAATCCTGTCGCCTATCCCCTCTATTGGTCTGATGAACCTTTTTGGGATAATCATCCGGTCTATGGTGTGAGTTGGTATGAAGCCGAGGCTTATGCTAATTTTGTTGGCAAGCGATTACCCAGTGAAGCTGAATGGGAAAAAGCAGCGAGTTGGGATTCACAAAAGGCTTGTCGGAGCATCTATCCCTGGGGTGATACGGAACCCACATCTTATGCTTGTAACTACGATAATAGGGTAGGACACACCACTCCCGTTAATGCCTATCCCCAAGGGCAAAGTCCATCAGGTTGCTATGACATGCTGGGGAATGTTTGGGAATGGACAGCGAGTTGGTTTGATGGATACAAAGGATTTGTCAGTTATCCCTATCGCGGCTATTCTCAAGCCTATTTTGATGGCAAACATCGGGTTTTGCGCGGCGGTAGTTGGACAACTCGTCCGTGGGCGATGCGGTGTAGTTTCCGTAATTGGTATTATCCCAGTGTGCGTCAAATTTTGGCTGGGTTTCGCTGTGCGGTGGATGGATAATTAGAAGAGATTTACCCTTGAAATATTGCATTATCCGTTATAGCAACCGCCATAGCAGTTAGGACACATCTTATGGTAGAGACGTTCCGGCGGAACGTCTCTACAACAGTTTGCTTGTCCTAATCGATGTGCCTACTGCTATACCAGATGAGTTGCCGTTTTTTTAAACACTATTGTTTCTATTTCTAAACCTTTGCCTATTAACGACTTTGCTGCTGAAGGGAGGGCATAAAAATGGATGAAGTTGTCAAAAAAATTGCGGCGTTGGGATTACCTGGGGTGATTCTGGTGGTGACGATGGCGGCGACAGGATTGTCGGGGGCGGCGGCTATCACGGCGGCTTTAGCCTTTCTGGGGGGTCCGGCGGGAATGTTAGGCGGAATTGCGGTTTTGGGATTGACGGGATTGATTACGGATGCGTTAGCTGAGGTGGGGCTTGAGGATTTACTCACGGCGATTTACTGTCAGCGACGCCAGAGTGAACCTCATGGGAAGTTGATTGAGGAGATTGAGGCGCTTTCCCTGTTTAATGGGGATATTAAGGATAGGTTAAAAGCGACAGTAACGGATGGGTGTGGTTGTGACACTGTAGTGAATGCTTATTTAACAGATGTGACTCAAGACGCGATCGCAATTTTAGAACGGGTTCCGGGTATGACTCCTGCACATCACCGAGATTTTAAGCAGTCTAATCCGATTATTCGACTCAGGGATGGTGCAGCTGTGAGAACCTGGAAAAATCCCTTAGGCGTTGACCATGTTTTTGTGGCGGATAGTCAGGATCGAATGGTTTATGGGGGTTATGTGGGCTGGATTCACAGTGAAGGGTTGAATTGTGCGATCGCACAAATTAGACGCGATTTGACTTAACCTTTATTTTTATCATCTTTTATCTCAAGTGAATTGCACAGATTCTTCATTCCGCTTCAGTTCCTTCGCTTCGCTTCACTCTCCAATGACAGTATTCGACTCCACTCAGACTGACAGAATTGGATTCAAGGATGAAAACCTAGAATCATAACGGATATAATTATAGGATCATAGTATAGCGATCCGCTTTGAGTCATTAATTAAGACCATCCAGAATAAACGCGATCGCAACTCCCACAAGGATACATAGTCCTGACTGCACCCAGGTTCGTTCGTTTGTAGTAGGCACGAAGCGTGGCATCCATAAGTCAGTCAGCTCTATAGCTTTTCAGATTGATACAAAACCGCTTTAATCAACAGGGGTAAGATTATGATTAGTTCTCATGATACCCACACCGAGGACACTCGCCCACTGAACCGTGATCCGAAAATCGAGTCGGTTTGCCGATTCCTGGAGGATATCGAATCCCATTTTAAATATAAAACCCTTTTACATACCCAACACCCGATTCCCCGTAAATCCCTCTATATCCCAATTCAAGTTACTCGCGAACGCAATTATCGCCATGAGGTGGAAACCTTCTGGGGATACGCCGAATCAGAGGCTGAACTTAAACGCGCTTATGCGATTAAAAGTCGCGACGTGGAAGCCAAACGTTATCGCGTTCCCTGGGAACAGGCGAAGAAAAACTATCAGCGCCTGATGGTTTTGGCTGATCCAGGAATGGGTAAAAGTGCGCTACTGCGCCGGGAAGCGGCATTGAAAGCAGCAGGTGAACGGCAAAAATTGGTGGATGCCAAAATTACCGTTGAGGATGTTGTTTTTCCCCTATTTATCCGCTTAGTGGATTTGGATGAAACCGCTGATGATATTACGGTCGCGATCGCATCCCTAGTTCAACGCGATTATCCCACAACCTGGGTAGATATTCAACCCTGGTTAGAGGCGAAATTGCGTCAGGGGAAATGTCTGTTGTTGTTCAATGCCTTAGATGAAGTTCCCAAACGCGATCGCAATGCTTTAGCCGCTAAACTCAACCAATTCCTGGAAACCCATCCCTGTCCGATTATTTGTACCTCGCGGATAGTCGGGTATGGCGGCGCGTTTATTAATGGGGCAAAGGAAGTCGAAATCATTCCCTTGAGTCAACCCCAGATTGAACGGTTTATTCATACCTGGTTTAAACATGGCACGGATTCAGAAAAGGACGGGATTTCTGCGGCTAGCTTAATTGAACAACTGCGACAAAATCCCCAACTGCGCGGCTTGGCACAAAATCCCCGATTACTTTATTTACTGTGCAGCTTATATTATGAGCAAGTCCTGACATTACCCGCCCGTCGTGGTCAAATTTATCAGAAAACCGTCGAGTATCTCCTGAGTCAATGGACGCACCATCGGGCGCAAGAGAGTGGGATGAAAATCCGCTTATTGGAAGACTTGGCTTATCAGTTGACCTGTAAAGGGCAAGATGTGTTTGATTCCCAGGAATTGAAACAGGAAATCGCCAACGCCCTCGCCCAGGATCAGGGGTTAGAACCCTTAAGCCAACAAACCCCCGCCCAACTTCTAGTACAATTATCTGGAGAACAGGGGATTCTGCATCGATTGACCCAACAAGGCGATCGTTATGTGTTTATTCACCGGATTACTCAGGATTATTTAACCGCCTGTTATTTACGACGGCAGATTCAAGAGAATCCCAGTCAGGGGATGGCGTTGGTGAAAGCCCATTTGTGGGAGTATGACTGGCATCAAAGTATCACGTTACTGGCGGGATTGATGGATGATCCGATTCCCTTACTCGAGTGCATTGTTCAGGAAAAAGATGATATCTTCTCCACCCTATTACTGTTAACTGGACGTGCGATCGCCGAATGTGAGCAATTGTCTCATCCCTTAATCACCGAAGTGATTGACCACATTTATGAGTTGTGGCATCATTACCCCTTCGTTGGCTTCATTGCTTCCACCGTTGTCGCCTTGGGGCAAACCAATTCCCAGATGGCACAAAAGTTACAGCAAGAACTGGATGAGAAACACTATTATACCCGCAAGGATTTCGTCGCCGCATTAATTGCCGCCTTGGGTCAAATTGGCACTCCCCCAGCCGTCGCCACGTTAATTAAAGCCCTGAATAACGGACCTTGGTATGTGCGCGGGGAAGCCGCTACCGCCTTGGGCTATATTGGCGATGCCGAAACCGTGAAAGCTTTAATCCCCGCCCTGCGGGATGAGGATACCGTGGTTCGGGGTGAAGCCGCTGCGGCGATGGGGCGGATTGGCACATCGGCGGCGATACAGGCGTTAATTGTTGCCCTCCATGATCATGATAGTTATGTGCGGGGGGAAGCGGCGATGGCATTGGCGCAGATTGGTACACCAGAAGCCCTGCAGGAATTGGTTAAGGTGCTCAATCACCCGGATAGCTTTGTCCGTTGGCAAGCCAGTGGCGCGATTCATCTGGAAAATCCGACAGTAGTGCAGGCGTTAATCCAGGCTTTGAATCATCCCCAGAATCAGATTCGCCAAGAAGCGGCGATGGTATTGGGGAAAATTGCGACAAGGGAAACTTTAGAGGCGTTAATTCCGGCGCTGCAAGATGCTGATCCAGTGGTACGGGAAGAAGCGGCTGAGGCTTTGGCGCGATCGGGAAATCCCCAGACGTTGGAGGTGTTAATTCCGGCGTTAGAAGATACTGATCCGGTGGTGCGTCAGGAAGCAGCGGCGGCGTTAGGGCGGATGGGGACAACCCCCGGGTTAACGGCGTTAATCCCTGTGTTGGAAGATCAGGATAAACGGGTGCGAAAACAGGGGATTGAGTCATTGGGCAGAATTGGGACTCCGGCGGCGCTACAGGCGTTAATTCCCTTATTAAAGGATAGCGATGGCGATATCCGAGGTGCAACGGCGACAGCCTTGGGACGTATAGGTACTGCACCCGCCCTGCAGTCATTAATGCCCTTGCTCAAGGATCAGGATTGGTTTGTCCGGGAGCAAGGGGCAATGGCATTAAGTCGGATTGGTACACCGCAGACATTGGAGGCGTTATTGCAATTGCCGATCGCGGAGATTGAACGCCCGGAAATCTTGACCTTGATTCGCACGTTGGCGGTGCGGTTTAGTCGGGAGAAGTCCCCATTGGTGCCGGTGTATCCGGAGTTGGTAGGAGCTATGGGGGGATTGCGTCGGTTAGGGCGGAAGTTGAGTGGGACGCGATGAAGCAGAGGGGCACAGGTGCACAAGGGTGGAGGGGAGAAAATTTAGAACTTGGTCGGGGCGGGTTTAGTTGCTTATGGGTGAGGTCAAAAACGCTAATCGTCAAACCCGCCCCTACATAAAACGTTTTCAATCGCCCCGTCTCAAACCAATTCGCGATCGCAGGATACCAATGGATAAGATTAGGCTACTAAGTAGGGGGAAAGACAGATGGTTCAAACGATTCAATCCAGAGATGTTACCCTGCGAGAACTAAGGACTAATTTTGGTCTGCAACTTACCCATGATCCGCAATTTTTTCCAGAGTGGCAAGGGAATCTGCCAGAAATTACTGATTTACAAAAGCAACAACTGGATCAGGTGAAAGCGGGATATTTTAACTTGCTCAATTATCCCCCCATGCTCGAAGGTGTGGTGAGAATGGCAATTCTTGACCCCTTGCTGTTTATTGGTGGATTTTACTTAGCCCCTTTTCATGTCAAAGCGGAAAAGTCGGTGAAGATTACCACAGAAGATGAACAGACAATGGTTACCGGAACCCTGGATGTTTTGGTATTAAAAGATACCTTTTGGGTGATGGTGATTGAATCCAAACAAGTGGAGTTTTCGATTGAAGCTGGATTAGCACAAATCCTGTCTTATATGTTGGCAAATCCTGATCGGGAACAGCCGAGTTTTGGCATGATTACTACAGGCGGAAGTTTTATTTTTATCAAATTGGTTCCTGGGGAGTCGCCCCAGTACGGGTTATCTCGGTTATTTTCATTGCTGAATCCGGGTAATGATTTATATACGGTGCTGAGGATTTTCCAGCAGTTGGCTCGATTTTAAGTGGGGTTGTTGGGGTCATGAACCTGCGATCGCACTTCCTCTCACAGGTGGATCATTGTATCCCGATTTCCCCTGTTGTCTGTTTTGAAGTAGAAAACAGATGCATAAATTGGCTTTTTTGTCAAATCTACCCCGGAATGCGTCTAGGAAATTAGGTTATGCAATATAGTTGTAGTATTTAAGCTTTTCTGACGCTAGGGAGAAATAAATAACGCCGGATCAAGGCATCTAAGGGTTTTAAGTAAAAAATTGGCTATAAAAAGAACACAATACAGCATTTAAAATTATGATACTACATCCTCAAACCCAGAGCAAGTCAGGATTTGCCTGTGACATTTTCTGCCCCTCCTAAATCGGATTCGCTTTAGAATATTAAAACGTAAGCGTGAAGTCTAAAAGTTTTCTTTATCTGAGTCGGGTGATGGAAACAAACATAGCTAACGTGAGAGTGATGGTTTCCGTTCTACAACACTTGGACAAAGCTAGACAACATTGGATCTTGTTAGACATTATCCGGATTGCTTCCTGCTTCACCCTGGCGGTGTCGGCACTCAACCAGTCCACAGGCTTAAAATCGGACGAAACTCGCCCTACTCAAAGTCAGTAATTGTAGTAATTTGAGAAGCTTTGCTGCTTTAATCCGTTATTTTCAGCGCCATTAAGGTATGCTGGATTTCTCAACCGCCTGCCTTACAGGTGCGCTACTCTTAAAAGCTTTGTTACGGGGTCTCAAGCCCTAAGATTTTTAGCTTGGTTTTCGCTTGCGTTCATTATAACACAACAACACCTGGACAAAATATCCAACAATGTCCAGAGGTGTCCAAGTTTTTGGTTACAGTTACTTCCCCTTCTCCCCACCAGGGGGGATGGAGTTGGGGTTAGGGGATGAGGGGGAAAAGTAAGATGCGATCGCTCTCTCCTTGGCACATTCCTAAGACCCAAGGCAAAACCTATCATCTTTTGGGGCGACCCGCTTGGCTTATACCAAGTTGCAGTCTAAGGTAGAATCTGTCATGCTGAGCAAAACGCAGTGAAACGGAGTGACGCGAAGCATCTGCCCAGATTCTGACGCTCGTTCCGACGCTCGTTCCGACGCTCGTTCCTCGCTACCGCAACGCTTTCGCTACCGCAACGCTTTCGCTATCGCGCAAGCGTCACGCTTCGCTCTTCCTAGACATGATAGAACGCAACTTGGTATTAATTAACAACACCACTCCATTTAATTTATGCGATCGCGTCGCCCTGTCCATGGGCGAGTAGCGGCTTTGATCTGTTGCCTGTTGCCTGTTACCTTTTCCCCATCTCCCCCATCGGCTACAGTAAGACAAGAGGATTCAAGACTGGCTGATGACAGAGGACGAACTACTCCAACTCATTGAACAGGCGGCGCGGGAGGAATGGACAGAACTTGACCTCTCTGGCAACGATTTAACCGTGCTACCGCCGGACATTGGCAAGCTGACTCACCTAAAAAAACTGATTCTGGGTAAATATCGGTATCACGATAAGGGTTATTTCGGGATGATCGGAAACAAGTTAAGCGCCTTACCTAGGGAAATTGGACAGCTTTATCAGCTTGAAGAACTTCAGGTTGCTTACAATGAAATCCAAAAACTACCGCCTCAAATCGGTCAACTTACTTCCTTGCAATCCCTTAACCTCAGCGGCAACAATATCCAAAAACTACCGCCTCAAATCGGTCAACTTACTTCCCTGCAATCCCTTGACCTCAGCGGCAATAATATCCAAGAACTGCCCGCCGAAATCCTTCAACTCACCTTCCTGCAATCCCTTGACCTTGACAGCAATAATATCCAAAAACTGCCCGCCGAAATCGGTCAACTCACCTCCCTACAATCCCTTAACCTCTGGAACAATAAAATCCAAGAACTGCCGCCACAAATCGTTCAACTCACCTCCCTGCAATCCCTTGACCTCAGCAGAAATAATATCCAAGAACTGCCGCCGGAAATCGGTCAACTCACCTCCCTGCAATCCCTTTACCTCAGCAGCAATAATATCCAAGAACTGCCCCCAGAAATTGCTCAACTCACCTCCCTGCAAACCCTTTCCCTCAGCAGCAATAATATCCAAGAACTGCCGCCGGAAATCAGGCAACTGCGAAACCTGAAAACACTAGATTTACGCAGCAATCCCCTCCCTATCCCCCCAGAGATTTTAGGGTTAAAAGGATTGTTCAAACCTCCCGGCGATGTCCAAGAAATCCTCGACTTCTACTTCCGCATCCAAGACCCCAACGAAACCGCCCCCCTCTATGAAGCCAAATTCATCATCGTCGGTGAAGGCGCAGCCGGAAAAACCACCTTAGCCAAGAAAATCGAAAGCGAAACCTACCAACTCCAACCCGATGAAAAATCCACCCAAGGAATTGATGTCATCCAATGGCACTTTTTCCTCGCCAACGGAGAAGACTTTCGCGTCAATATCTGGGACTTTGGCGGACAGGAAATCTATCACCAAACTCACCAATTCTTCCTCACAAAACGTTCCCTTTATGCCTTAGTCGCCGATGACCGCAAAGAAAACACCGATTTTTACTGGTGGCTAAAAGTCGTTGAACTACTCAGCGACAATAGCCCCGTTTTAATTATCAAGAATGAAAAACAAGACCGTCAATGTCCGGTTAACGAACGCCAACTTCGGGGAGAATTCACGAATCTCAAAGAGGTTATCCCCGCCAACTTTGCCAGCAATCGCGGACTGACTGAAATAAAAGATGCCATTGAACAATACATCACCCGCCTCCCCCATGTAGGCACACCTTTACCGACACTCTGGGTGCGGGTTCGTGCAGTATTAGAAAACGATTCCCGTAACTATATCACCCAACCAGACTACTACCAAATTTGCCGCCGCAATCAATTAACTGACCGCAAAGATATGCAGCGCCTCAGTCGCTATTTACATGACCTCGGCGTTTGCCTACATTTCCAAGATGACCCCACCCTAAAACACTATATTATTCTCAAACCGGAATGGGGAACTACCGCCGTCTATAACGTTTTAGATAATCCCACCGTCCAGAAAAATCTCGGCTGTTTTACCCAAGACACCCTCGCTGATATTTGGCAAGACGATAAGTATAACCAAATGCAGGATGAACTGCTGCAATTAATGATCCGGTTCAAACTCTGCTACCCCATCCCCAATCAGACGAATACCTACATCGCCCCCCAACTTTTAGATATCAATCAACCCGACTACGATTGGGATGAGCAAAATAATCTAATTTTGCGCTATGACTACGACTTTATGCCCAAAGGAATCCTCACCCGCTTCATTGTCGAAACCCATCCCTGGATAGAAAACCAAACCCGCGTCTGGCGCAGTGGCGTTATCCTCAACAAATACCAAACCCGCGCTGAAATTATTGAGTATTACTATCAACGCCAGATTAAAATCCGGGTATCGGGAAACCGGAAGAAAGAACTCCTGGCGGTGATTACCCATGAACTGGAAAAAATCCACGCCTCTTATGAACGATTGCAGTATAATACCCTAGTTCCCTGTAACTGTGACGAATGCTTAAGCAGTCCTAATCCCTATTCCTATCCCCTGGATAACCTCCGCAAACGCTTAAACGCAGGTTACTATCAGGTTCAGTGTGAAGAGAGTTATCAAATGGTGGATGTACGCCGTTTAATTGATGAGGTAAACCTCTCCCCCTACCCGCAAGAGAAATTATGGATAGACTCACCATTTGATAGCGCCAAATCTTCCCGATTACAACAAGAACTCGACCAAGACAGAAACCAATCCTTAAACCGTTCCCAATCCCCACGCCCCCAGGCAAACACCATGAATCATAACTACAGAGATTTTGAACTTGTCGTCACCGCCAACCGCCAAATTCGCGCTTCCTCAGAACAGGGGGAGGAGTGGGGAGAATTCCGATTTGACTCCAATGAAATTGAACTAGCGCTGGGACTAATTGAATCGCGACAAACCAATCAGAAATTACTTAAAACCCTAGGAAATAAACTCTATCAAGCCCTCTTCCCCGCCAAAATTCACGGTCAATTTCGAGCCACCTTCGCTGGCGCCAAAGCGAACAATCATAACCTGCGTTTACGCTTACGCTTTGAATTACCAGAACTCGCCGCCCTCCCCTGGGAATTTCTCTACGACGAAAGCACAAATACCTTCCTCGCCAATAACACTGAAACCGCCCTATCCCGATATATTGATATTCCCTTACAAAAGCGTGACCTAATATCTGCCAGTCTTCCCCTGAATGTCTTACTGGTAATTTCCAGCCCAACTAATCTCCCCCCCTTAGATATCGCCGGAGAAGAACGTCTAATTCGTGACGCCCTCGCCAAACACATTGCAGTGGGTAAAATTGAGTTAGATGTCATATCAGACGCCACCATCCGCAACATTAACCAGAAATTACGGGAGAAACCCTATCAAGTCTTCCATTTTATTGGTCACGGCGTCTTTGAGAATAATCAGGGATATATTGCCCTCGTTGATCAAGATAATAATTCCAAACTTGTCAATGATGAAACCTTTGCTAACTTTTTTTTAGGTAACCGTAATCTAGGGTTAGCCGTGCTAAATTCCTGTCAAGGTGCAGCCGTATCTTCCCACCAGGTTTTTGCCGGAATTGCCCCCAATTTAGTGCAACGTGGTATCCCTGGAGTTATCGCCATGCAATATTCGATTCTCGACACCACAGCCAAACTATTTGCCGATGAATTTTATCGTACCCTCGCCCTCGGTTGGACACTAGATGGGGCGATTCAGACTACCCGTAATGCTATTTCCATGGAAGTCGGATTAGATAAGCCTGATTTTGCCACACCTGTGCTTTATATGCGAGCGAAGGATGGTAGAATTATGAGTGGGTTGTAATGGCAATCAACCTATTGTCGGGGCGGGGAATGGGACTCAGTTAATCGGGACAGTGAACAACACCTAATCCCGTAGTGGGAGTGGGTTTAGGCGTCAAAGCTTTAGCTGTTCTATCGACAATGTAACGGTTACTGATACGGTTTTCCCTACCTGTCAGGGGTAGAGTTCACGAATTGGCAAAACTAGCTCCCCCTGAGTAAAATTTGGTATAATTTGCTCTATACACCTGTAACAAACAAGGTCGCGAATCCGAAGATAACCCTTGTTGAAGTGACCAGCGCCACGTTAATTAACCCCAAATTACTAACGTTTCTTCATTCCATCTCACTTTAAATGGGAATTTAATGGAAATTTTCAAAATGCGGATTGCTCAAATTGCACCGTTGTGGGAACGTGTACCTCCCCCAGCTTATGGTGGTACAGAATTAGTGGTGAGTTTACTCACTGATGAACTCCTCCGTCGGGGTCATGAGGTAACATTGTTTGCATCCGGTGATTCAGAGACACTGGCAAGGTTGGAACCAGGATGTAAAAAAGCCTTGCGTTCTCTCGACGTAACGCATCAAGAATACGCCATTTATGAGCAGATGCAGTTGAGCAAAGTTTTTGAACGAGCTAATGAATTTGATGTGATTCATTCTCATGTAGATTACCCGGCGCTTCCATACACGAACTTGACAAAAACGCCAGTTGTGCATACGATTCATGGTACATTTTCGCCATTAGTTGAGCAGTTTTTTACCAAGCATCGTCAACAACATTTTGTCAGCATCTCCAATTCCCAGCAGCGCCCTGAGTTGGGACTGAATTATGTGGCAACGGTTTATAACGCGATCGCACCCGAACGGTTTACGTTTTACTCTCAGCCCAAACAGCCGCCCTATCTGGCGTTTGTTGGGCGCATATCCCCGGAAAAAGGACCCAAGTTAGCGATTGAAATTGCCAAGCGTTCCGGATGGCATTTGAAAATAGCGGGTAAGGTTGATCCCCAAGATCGAGCCTTTTTTGAGGCGGAAGTGGAACCTTTAATTGATGGTAAACAAATTGAGTTTTTGGGTGAAGCCAATCACGAAAAGAAAAATGAATTGATGGGAGGTGCGGTAGCGACGCTATTCCCGATTACCTGGCGCGAACCCTTTGGACTGGTGATGATTGAATCTATGGCATCTGGCACTCCGGTGATTGCCATGGCATTAGGTTCAGCCCCAGAAATTATCGTTCACGGAAAGACAGGGTTCCTCTGCGATACAGTCGATGAATGCGTGGATGCGATCGCGAAAATACCTCAACTGAATCGACACGCCTGTCGGGAACATGTTGAAACCAACTTCGCAGTGAAACACATGGTTGATGGATACGAAGCCGTCTACAACCAAATTCTAGCAGAACGGTTTGCTCACAATGGTCATCTGCACGTCCCCACGCTTCTAGCTAGCTAAGTTTATAGATGGCAGATGGCAGAAGGCAGAAGGTTTCAAGACATAGGTTAAACCTTCTGCACCCGACAGAAGAGATAAGATAAAATAGAATGAGGTGAATCATGAACAAAACCGTTCATAGACAACCCCTGGCTTTGCTTTCCATGGGTCAGGATGTTGTCCATCAACCGTGTCAAGATGGACAAAATAAACGCCTAACTCCTTTTCATCAGCTTAGCCAAGCACTGACAAAACTCGGCTGGCAAATCGATTGGTTTACTCCGCAAACTCATCCTGAGCAACCGAAGATTGAATGGAGTGCACCTCACTGTCGCATCATCCGCTTGACAGTGAATGGGGAAAAGCCGCTAAGTCGCGATCAATTCCCTGAATACTTGCCTGAATTTGTAAAAGCATTTCAAGCGTTTCAAGCCAAAGAAGGAACCCACTATCCTCTGATTCATACCCAGGATTGGCTATCGGCTCAAGTGGGGTTAAAATTAAAAGAATCGACAGCAATTCAATTAATCCACACTAATTGGTTAACGGATAAGCCGCAAGGCAGTAAGATCCGTTCAGTGGATCAAAATCATGGGATTAGCAAGAATCGGATCACACCAGAAGTCGATCAAGTGATTCTCATGTCCCCAGATTGCTGCTTTAGCGCCCAACCATCCCCCAGGATGTCCAAGTCAGAGGCGAAAGCGAAATTGGGGCTTTGTGCCAATGAACAGGTGTTGCTGTATGTGGGTACGCTTGATTCGAGTAAAGGGATTGATACACTGATAACCGCGCTGAAATTATACCGCGATCGCACATCAGCAGAGACGATAAATTCACTGCGTTGCTTGATTGTTAGTCCTGATCAGAATCCCCAGGCTAGAGAGCGAGTTGAGCAATGGATTCACCAATTTGAGCTAGAGCAACAGGTTATTCTGATTGAATCTGTTCCCTCAGATCAACACTGGCTCTACTACACCGCCGCCGATGTCTGCATTATTCCCAGTCGATATGAGCCGTTTGGATTAGCTGCGATCGCGGCACTGGCGTATAAGATACCCATTGTCGCCTCGGATGTGGACGGATTACGCTTTACCATTGTGCCAGGGGAAATGGGTTTGTTAGTCCCTGCAGGGGATGCAGCGGCATTCGCTGAAGCTATCCATCGAGTTTTAGTAGATGAGTTGTTGGCGCAACGATTAAAACGACAGACAACGGATGTGACAGCCTCTGCATTGAGTTGGAATCGGGTGGCGGCGCATTTGAGTGATATCTACCGTCGCCGATTAGCGGGTTCTCTGAGTACAATTGTGCCAGATGTGCAAAATCCTTGCATCTTGTACGTTCCTTCAGAGGGATTGAGTCAATCGACTGTTGATGTCGAGGAGGAATTGATGCAAGTTTCTTAAGGTAGAAGTCGCAGAAGGAAACAATCTGTAGGGGCGGGTTTTACAGATAAATGTTTGGCACTTTTCCGAAATTTGACTAAACCCGCCCCTCACCTAATCAGCCCACACCAAAATCTATGATTTAGCGTCATATTTGCCCGTTGACTGGGCGAAGCCTTCGCGATGATAATTAAACGGTACAACCGAAAAATTTGGGCGCGAATGCGAGAGCCCCTACGAACCCCTAAAAATACGAAGACGGATGGGTGATGTTTAACATTTGATATTTGATATTGAGGTTTTCAATTATGTCTGATACAGATACCCGGAACGACAAAACAGCAACAGCTTTAACTATCCTGGAACTCAACGGTAGAACCTTTGCGCCGGCTGAACAAGTGCCGATTCCAGAGTTGCAATGCAGGACGACAAAACGACTCCAATCGACACTTACGATGAAAGATGACGACCTATTCTTGATTACTGATCCCCTAGGCAATATTGCCGGATGTCTTGATGACGAATCGGACAAAAGCTTGGGGTTATTTTGTCAAGATAGTCGGTTTCTCAGTCACCTAGATTTACAGATTGAGGGACTCTCTCCCATTTTACTCAGCAGTACAGCCGGACGGGGTTTTGCCCTTTCGGTTCTCTGTGCGAATCCTTATGTTGAGGGACGTATTCCGGCGGAAACGATTGGCATTCAACGCGATATTGTACTACAGGGTGGACTGTTTGAAGACCTGAAGATTACCAACTACAGCACCAAAGCCGTTAGCTTTGAGCTCAGTTTAAGTTTTGATGCCGATTTTGCCGATCTATTCCAAATTCGCGGTTATCTCCGTCAGCAGATAGGGACTTTAATGCGACAGGTTATCCCTCAAGAGGATAATGCTTTGGACTGCGATATAAAATCCTTGGTTGAGGAAACGGGCGAACTTACCTTAGCCTATCAGGGATTGGATCAGGTGTTGATGGAGTCTCGAATTCAGTTTTATCACCGTCAGCCTGATGAATTTAGGGGATATACGGCAATTTGGCGGTTGGAATTGAATTCTCACGAAACCCATAAATTTGGGTATCGCTTACAGCCCTTTGTTGACAATCGTCCAGCTTCTGTGGTGAACGCGCCGACAACCCTAAAACAAGCGATCGCGGCGGAGGCGATGGAGGAGCGGGATTGGCGAGAAGGGGTGACTCGGATTCGCACGGATAATCGAGTCTTAAACCAGATTATTGAACGCGCTGAACAGGATATCTATCTTTTAGGTCAAACCTTTGGTAAAGGTAAGATTCTCTGTGCTGGAATTCCCTGGTTTTCCACGTTATTTGGACGGGATTCCCTGATTGCTGCAACCCAAACGCTGATCCTCGATCCGGGGATTGCGCGTCAAACGCTGATTACCCTGGCGGAGTATCAGGGTAAAGTTGAGGACGAGTGGCGGGAAGAAGAACCAGGTAAGATACTCCATGAGTTGCGTCTGGGTGAAATGGCTCGTTGTGGCGAACTCCCCCACACGCCTTATTATGGTACAGTCGATGCCACGCCCCTGTGGTTGATGCTCTATGCTGATTACTATGCCTGGACCTATGATCAGGAACTGTTAGATCAGTTATGGGATAATGCTTTAGCGGCGATGGATTGGATTGATCGCCGTTGTCAGCAGACGGGCTATATTAGCTATGAATGCAAGTCTAAAGGTGGGCTTCGGAATCAGGGATGGAAAGACTCAGGAGACTGTATTGTTGATGCCAAAGGGAAGTTAGCCGAGGGGGCGATTACTCTGGCGGAAGTGCAAGGATATGTTTATGCGGCGAAGATGCGCTTAAGTCAGCTTGCTCGTAGCAAAAAGCGGTTCGATTTGGCAGAACGTTGGCATGAGGAAGCCCAAGACCTGAAAACCCGCTTTAATCGGGACTTTTGGCTTCCCTATCGCGGCTACTGTGCTTTGGCATTGGATGGTGAGGGAAAACCTGTAGATAGTATCACATCCAATCCGGGGCATTGTCTAGGATTAGATATTTTATCAAAAGACAAGGCACACAATGTCGCCGA
This sequence comes from Coleofasciculus sp., assembly GCF_046565525.1. Classification (NCBI taxonomy): domain Bacteria; kingdom Bacillati; phylum Cyanobacteriota; class Cyanophyceae; order Coleofasciculales; family Coleofasciculaceae; genus Coleofasciculus; species Coleofasciculus sp. The sequence continues at coordinate 33,572 of NZ_JBKHUP010000016.1, forward strand.
ACGATTGCAAGAGCCGGATATGTTTAGTGGCTGGGGAATTCGCACCTTAAGTAGCTTCTCTCCCGCGTATAATCCCATGGGCTATCACCTCGGATCAGTATGGCATCACGATAATGGAATGATTATTGCCGGATTGCGATCGCTAGGACTGGTGGATCAGGCATTGGAAGTGGCTCAAGGGATTATCGACATGACCATCCAACAACCCTATTATCGTCCACCCGAACTCTTCTGTGGCTATGAACGCACCCCCGATAGCACCCCCGTGCGATATCCTGTGGCTTGTTCACCCCAAGCTTGGGCAACGGGGACGATTTTCCAACTCCTCCAGGTGATGGTGAACTTGATACCCGATACGCCCAGGAATTGCCTCCGAATTGTTCATCCCACGCTTCCTGAATCCGTCCAGTATCTATCACTACAAAACCTAAAAATTGGGCAGACGGTATTAGATTTAGAATTTGAGCGCTCTAGTGGAGCAACTGCCTGTCGAGTTGTGCGAAAACGCGGCAATTTACGAGTTGTCATTGAAGCGTAATCTACATTTTCGCTGATAGCGGTGCAAGGGTATGATAAAAAATCCGGGTTAGCTATCCCCGTTATAACCCAGTCCGCGCAGGCGGACTTTGTTTGTGTAGCAGCGATTTCAATCGCCGTGGCAAAAGGGGGTAATAAAGGCAGATTTGGGATGAAAGGGTTTTATCCTATTTCCTTGAAGATGATCCAATGTCTATGCCACTCAAAGCCTTGATAGATAAGGGTTTTGGCTTTGTGCAGCAAGCTCTAATTAAATCTCTAGCCCAGGTTAATCGCGATCGCGTTTCATAATAGTTTTAATCGCCCGATCTAGCAGTTCGATGGCTTCGGTTTCATAGTGATAGGTTTTAAACTTTTGTCCAGGTTCTATCACTTCTAGACGCTTTGATGGGCGGCGACCATACTGGGATTGATAAAGCTGGAGCGCCAATGATCCAATCGAAGTCTTTTCCCCTTTAGTCGCATCAATATTGAGTTCACGGAGTCGCATGGCAACGCTAACACACCGTTGATTTTGCGATGCTGGAGATTGGGTAGTTCTCACTTGATTAAGTGTATCCATTAAACTTTGATAAGACTCAGATAGTAACAAAGGCAACTGGGTATATCGGCGCAGTGGTTTATCGACATTAACAGCAAACCTTAACATATCGGGTCTACCAACGGCGATAAATCCTCCATAGCTAGCACGAGTCATCGTGGTGTAGAGAAGTTGCCGAGAAAGCATCCGCTGGTTTGAATAGGACAGAGGCATGATTACATACTGGAATTCACTCCCCTGAGCCTTATGACAAGTTAGGCAAAAAGAATGCATAATCTGCTCAAAAATGCCAGGGAAATAATTAACGACAGCGCCACCTTCAAATGCAACCTTAACCCATTCTGGCTTAGATTTGGTTTGAACCTCAATCACCCAACCCCCCTCGCCATTCATCACCGCCGGCTTTGTATCATATCTATTCTTCAATTGAATCACGCGATCGCCAACTCGATACACCACGTCCCCAGTTTGGACTTCTGGCTGTTCTGGTTGTTTCGGGTTAAACAGAGGCTGCAATCGTTGATTTAAAGCGTGAACTCCAACCACACCGTTCTTCTGTGGCGCAAGAACCATCACCTGATTTTTTAAATCAACCTGATCACGCTGCATCTGTGCCACTAGCTCAACAATGGTATCGGCAATTTCTTCAGGGGTGTGGCGACAGAGTATGGCACAATCAGAAACCTGTTGCCATTGTTGAGGCGAGTAAAACCGTTGCAAATTAGGAACCACGCCACTAATCACATCTTCTGCCGCATAGATAATTGGACTTTCTTGCCGTTGGCGGTAAATCTTTTTCAGGCGAGAACAGGGTACAACCTCAGATATCAGTAAGTCGCGCAGCACCATTCCCGCGCCCACACTAGGAAGCTGATTGTGATCCCCAACCAACACTATTCTCGTATGGGGTTCTAAGGCTTTTAAGAGAGAATTAAACAGGAAAATATCGACCATACTAAATTCGTCGATAATTAACCAATCAATCTGCAAAGGGTTTTCCTGATTAAACTCAAACCTTTGACCGTGCCCTCGCCACTGAAGTAGACGATGAATCGTTTGGGCATCTAACTTGGTGGCGTTCTTCATGCGGGTTGCTGCCTTTCCCGTAGGTGCCGCTAAAGCCACCTTGAATCTACACTTAGTCAGCCAATCGATCAAATACTTCAAAATATGGGTTTTCCCTCGCCCTGCACCCCCCGTAATAATGCTAATGGGTTGGGCATAAGACCTTAACAGTGCCTGTCGCTGTTCTATATCAAGCACCCCAGATGAGCGCCATGCTTCTGCTTCTCGTTGTTGTAACCACTCCTCTAACGGCTCAATAGACAGTTGTCGGCGAGAGGCAAAATAAAGAATCAATCGGGCGACATTAACCTCAGCCCGATAAATTGGTTTTAAATACAGAGACTCGGATAACCGTCCCTCAACTACAACTTTTTGGGCGAGCGCATTCTCTAATACCTGATTAAGTAACCGGGAATTCGGTGTATGATCCGGACAACTCAATAACCCCAGTGCTGCTTCGATAAGTTCGGAGCTGGGGAGGAAACAATGTCCCTGATTTCTGGCATCTTGTAAGGTTTGAAGAATGCCTTGCTCATAGCGCCGGGGACTATCAGGAGGCATCCCCAACTTTAGCGCTAAACTATCAGCTATCTTAAATCCAATGCCGTCAAGATCATCAATAATCTGATAAGGGTTGGTTTTGAGGACAGAGGCTGTATTCTGCTCATAGTAGTCCGTCAGTTTTAGGGTTAACCCCAAAGATATCCCCATCCCCAGCAACCAAGCTTGAGTGCCTCGAACAGGATTACTCTTGCTTTTCTCCCAAGCTGAGAGGATGACATTAATCCGAGATGGGTATAAGCCAGGAATTAGTTTGAGTCTCTGGGGTGAGAACTCCAGAACCTCCAGGGTATCAGAGCCAAAATATGCCGCCAGCAAAGCGGCTGTCTTCTTACCAATGCCATGAAATATGCCACTGGCAAGATACTGTTCAATTTCTGCTTGCTCTAGCCTCGGTAATTGATCGTTATTGTCTGTCGGGAAAGCCATTGACATGATTGATTGCCCCCTGAACAGGTGAACAAGAAATTTTAAATTATACCTAATTTCAAGTCCGGTAGTATCTTCATTCTACAGTGGAACGCGATCGCACTGCCTCAATCGTCCTCCCGGTAATTGCGGCAAGACCTATCAATTAGTCAAAATGTCTAATGTTGATGTCTTGGATTTCTTTCCATTCTTGACTGATTTTAATTCGATTACGCATTACTTTTTCAGGAGTCCTATCTCTAGTTACTGCTTTGACCATTATCGTACTTTCCTTTAATAAGGATTAGCCATTGAGGAAGATTGCTCGATAAAAAAATGAGCTTGACATCAATTACCTATTCGTGAACATTTTATCAAAGTAAATTTTGATTCCTTTCTAATGCTTTATTTAGGTATTCAATAGCCTTTTTTAAGTTTTCAATGTCTTTTTGGTTTTTCTCTTTATTTAAAACTAACTCATCTATTTTATCTTCCAAAGATCGTATGGCTTGTCGTTGCTCCTTAATTATTTCTTGCGCCAAGCGTATATCCTTTTGGATAAAAATAATCTCCTTCATTACAACTTCTAACTTCGCGGATTGGTTTAACGCAATATCAGGAGATTGAGCAAATAAAGTACCAACGGTTGCACCGGCACTACCGCCAAGGATAGCTCCACCAGCTACAAGAACAGCAAAACCACCTGCCATTCCAAAACCACCGACGGCAATAGCTCCACCACCAAGAAAGGCTAAAACTGCTGATACGGCTGCTGCTCCTGAAAGACCTGGTGCCAGTATAGGCGCGAGAAATATGGCGATAGCCGGTGTGAAAAAAGCCGCTGCTACTGCTAAAATGGCTGTACCGATAAAACCACCCATGAGTGTCTTTACAAAACGCCCACTGATTCCATTAATGGCTTTCTGGTAATTTTCTGTAAAGCGTTTAACGCAGTCTGTCGATAAACCCAGTTTACTCGCGAAAAATTCTAGTTTTTTAGTTGTTTTTTCTCTGTCTGCTATTTTTAATTCTTTAAATTTGTTATCGTTATTTATTCCTAATTTTTGGTAGGGGTGAAATAAACTTATTTCTAATAAAATATTTTTCTTGTCAAAGCTACTACCTGGTTCGCTATTGAGTTTGTCTATCTCTTTTTCTAAATCTGGGAAAAATGTAATTAAACAGAAGGAGCTTGGAGTCTGATTTTTATGAAGGGATTCTATTGAATTTTTCCAGTTCAATAACCACTCTCTTTTTAAGGACTTTTTTTTAGGGTTACTTTCATTGTCTATATCATCGAGTACTAAATGGTACTCTAGACTATACATGACTTTCGTTTGTTCTAACGTTAAGCTAAAATTTTCCATTTTTACTGCTGTTAGATGAAAAATATAAGATATAAAATCGGCGTAGGGATTCTCGGAGTGGCGATGCTGAATATAATAACAACTTTAACTTAAGCTGTCACGCATTTAAATTGGGTATGAGTAGCGAGAAGCTTAGTCGCACTGCAAGGATTACGCCATTATTTAAATTAAGGTTTAAATATAAAACAGCTTATCTCGCGGAATTCCCCACACGCACAAGAACTCTTACAGTTAATTGATTGATTGCCAATAATATGGGAAACGGGTGTAATCCCGCCGCTAGATAATCCGTTGCTGACTGACGCGATCGCACACTATCTGTCTACCCTGCTTGAAGTTTGAGCAATAGGGGTTTACAGGCTGTTGGCTCAAGGCACAAACAGCCACTAAAGTGGCTACTACAAACAGGCTACTACAAACAGCGCGATCGCACGTTTCCTTTAACGCCAATCCTCCCAATCTTGATTAAAAATCGACGTATCTGGAAACGCCGTCGGATTATTATTCCGTTCTAACCGCCGCCGCAACACCTGCAACTGCGGATCATGGGGTGGAAGTCCATCCACCAATTCAAACGGCGCAATCCCCTTCTCCAACGCAAACGCCGCCGTTGTTCCCGCCCCTGCACCCGATGACCATTCAAAGGAATGCACCCGATACGCCGCCGCTGCAATATGACTCGTGGCAATACTTTTTCCCGCCACCAACATATTGTCAATCTTTTGCGGAATCATCGCCCGCAGGGGAATTTGAAACGGATAGGCTTGACCCGCCCCTTGACGTTCCCCCTCCCGTTCCGTATTTCCCGGCGCTTCTGGGGGAGAGAAACTCATGCAGGGATGAAAATCAATTGCATAATGTCCAATTCCCAGGGAATCGGGATAGATTGTCGAACGAGTGCGTCGATTCACCTCATCCGGCGATACCTCACCCTGAATCACCGAAATCGCTTCTCGTCCCGCCAAAGCCGTCCACAACTGGCGATACATTTTGGGGGATAAGGTTTGACGGTAATAATCTTCCCGGTAATTGCGGCGAGACATATCAATTTCCCATATCGTAAACCCCTCCGGATACCCAAACGCAGGGCGTCCAATAATCCGCCGTCCTTCCCGCATATAAGGATACTTAGATAACCCATGCACTGTTCCCATGGGAGACGTCTTACCCGATAAATAGCGGTAACTAGGATAGGGTTTCTTCACTCCATCACCGAGTTGGGAGTCCGTATTTCCCGCCACTAACCAATAGAAATACCCTCGCGAGAGTTCCTCCGCCTTGCGTAAACTTTCGGTTCGCAAGCCACCCAGCCAGCCGCCCGGTGCTAACTGTCCCGTCTGTTGCAATTGTTCAGGAGTATAAACCAGGTTATCAGCTTCGGTACCGGGACGGTAGTCATTCCCCCACGTCCAGTTTTGCATGGAGATATCCCCGACGGTGGGTGCAGTAAAGGCAATTCCGCCAAATTTCTGCGGTTCACCTTTTTTAGGACTCCAGATGCGCCGATAGGTAAACACTAAGCCAAAGTCGGCTAATCGCGGTAATTCATAACTATAATAAGGTTCGTATTGAGGGTAAAAGGGTGGCATTTCATGGGTTTGCGGTTCCTGCGTGGCTTCCATGGCAAAGGTATAGGTAAACCCCTGAGTGCAATAGGGATTCCCGGTGACGCTGGAAGAGGAGGGTTCGAGATGGGAACGGGGGTCAATTCCTAAACGGTAGGGGACATTCGTTAACCCAATCAATTCCCCGGTTTCTGTAGCGTCCACAACATACCAGTCTGGGGCGTTTCCAGATGATGGGTTTTGGGGAGTGAAGCGGATAATGGTTTTGTCAAAGCGGGGGGAATCTTGGTACTGATACCAATCTTCAATCGTTTGCGATAAGGGAAATGTGTTCAGGGGGGGTGCATCAGCAGCAGGTTCATGCTGAATGGCAATGGCGCTTTTAATCAAGTTCCCGGTAGGGTTATAGTCGAGTTCCTTAATCACCGTGGAGGGAAACCACTTCAGTGTCCCTTTCCCCCGTTTGGCTGCATCCCGCAACATATCCAAGAGGATAGCATGGGCGTCACTGGGAATAAAACAGGATTCACTTACCCAACAATCCCCCGGATTCAGTTCCCCATATTTGCGTCTGATCCGTTCCCGCAATTCCAAATAACCGCGAGAATAGAAAAGACGCGATCGCTGAGTAGGGCGTTCATCCAGTGCAGAGGTTCCCTGGGCAGAAATCTGTCCCCCTACCCAGTCGGTAATCTCGGTCAAACAAACCGTTCGCCCCGCGAGTAACCCTTCATAGGCTGTCGCCGCACCTGCTAATCCACCCCCAACCACCAAGATTTCACAGGTGACGGTTTGATCAGGAGTGCGATCGGAAACGCTACGGGATACTGGGACAAAGGATAGTAGCGAAATCACACTAAACGAGAAGCAAACAAGAGATTTTCCGGCAGATACACGTCGAGAAGGCTTCATAAGAGTTAAAATGCAGTGCGTATCAGATGTTACGACAGATGCCTTGACGTTGCCATCACCCGATAAGTTCATCCCCGCGATTGAGTATTTTTGTATTATACTTGTAGTATATTGATGTTATTTAGGTCTACAGGCGCAGGTTTATGCCTTACGAACAACTGAAACTGTCCACAGATAAGCCCGTTTTATCCTGGGCGAATCATGATTTAAGTCATGAGGAAACCAAGATGGCAAAAAACGTGGCATCCTTACCTTTTGTGTTTAAACATGTGGCGTTGATGCCAGATGTTCACCTAGGCAAAGGGGCATTAGTGGGGTCTGTTCTTGCCACCAAAGACGCCGTAATTCCGGCGGCGGTAGGAGTTGATATTGGCTGTGGAATGGCAGCGATTAAAACGCCATTTGTGGCAGAACAACTTGAGGGGAAACTCAAGAAAATTCGCTTAGATATTGAAGCCGCCATTCCTCTGGGATTTAACCAAAATAAAGAGGTAGAAAAAGATGCCAGCAATTGGCAAGGCTGGACTCATTTCAAAGACTTGCATCGCGGTGTGCAGGATGTGCAAGGAAAAGCGATGAAGCAGTTGGGTTCTCTGGGTGGCGGAAATCATTTTATTGAGGTGTGCATCGATACGGAGGATTCAGTGTGGTTAATGCTACATTCTGGTTCTCGTAATATTGGCAATCGCTTAGCGCAGTGTCACATTAGCACCGCGAAGGAATTAGCGAAACTGGCAGGAAACCGCTTACCTGATCCGGATTTAGCGTACTTTATCGCCGGAACCCCAGAATTTGCCGCTTACTGGCGAGATTTACAATGGGCGCAAGATTATGCCCGTTACAATCGCGATGTAATGATGGCGCGTTTTAAGACAATTGTAGAAAAACATTTGACGGGAGGTAAGCCAATCAAGCCATTGTTAGAGGTGAATTGCCATCACAATTATGCCGAGAAAGAAGTCCATTTTGGGGAAGATGTGTACGTCACGCGCAAGGGTGCAGTACGGGCGCGTGAGGAAGATTACGGGATTATACCCGGTTCGATGGGGGCAAAGTCGTTTATTGTCAAGGGGAAAGGGAATCATGAAAGTTATTGCAGTTGCTCCCATGGCGCAGGGCGTTTAATGTCTCGGAAAAAGGCAAAGAAACAGTTTTCCCTGGATGATTTGGTGACACAAACTCAAGGAGTTGAATGTCGCAAGGATGGCGGGGTTTTGGATGAGATTCCCGGCGCTTATAAACCCATTGATGAGGTGATGAATAATCAAGCGGATTTGGTGGAGGTGGTGGCGACGCTAAAGCAGGTGGTTTGCGTGAAAGGTTGATTTGTAGGGTGGGCAATGCCCACCTTATTTGTTGATACTAAATTTGCTTTTCTATTTTTATGAGCTTCCCTCATGCTAGACAAACAGAAGTTGTGGTTAACACAGACTCAATGCTCAAGATTTGAGTTAAAATCGGATGAGTGTAGACATGACAAACGTTTCCTTTGATAATGAAAATTTACCTAAAATCTCCTCAAGTCACTCTCTATCACGGAGATTGTTTAGATACACTGCGCTTGCTACCTGATGATTCAGTTAATCTCATTCTTACTGATCCACCTTATCATTCCACAAAAAAAGCCAACATTACGGGTGACAAAGACTTTAAACATGACCAAGATTACCTTACCTGGTTAGACACTATAGCAGAGCAATGGCAACGGGTGTTAGCTCCCAACGGTTCCCTGTACTGTTGTGCCTCTCTCAAGATGGCAGCCAGAATTGAGGTGATGTTAGCTGAACGATTTAATGTACTCGCTTCAATCACCTGGACAAAGCCGAATGCTCCAGGGTATGACGGATGGAAGCAGAAAACAAACAAGGAAAGTCTACGCAGTTGGTATTTACATTCTGAGCGGATTATTTTTGCTGAGTCAGCATCTCCAGAAGAGGCTAAACAGACTACTCGAAGATGCTCATCTCGCTCTGATGCTACCACTTCATTATCCGCATTTGGCAGCTTACTTAGAAAAACTCGCTTGGCCGCAGGACTATCTACAATTCAACTAACAGAAGCTATTGGTGAGTATGGTAGTGTAAATCACGGTGGTGCGGTATCAAATTGGGAAACTGGCAGAAATATCCCAAGTCCTGAGCAATATCAAAAACTAAAATCAGTATTTGCTAAACTCAGTTCCCAAGTTCCCGAACTGCCTGATTACGAGAAAATAATCAGACCTTTCTGTGTAACAGCTAATATCCCCTACACGGATGTTTGGGATTTCCCTACAGTCAAACCTTATCCGGGTAAACATCCAGCGGAAAAGCCCCTAGATCTAATTACACATATTATCAAAGCCAGTTCTTATCCGGGTGACGTCGTTCTGGATTGCTTTGCTGGCTCAGGTGTTGTGGGACAAGCCGCTAAAATGTTAGGGCGTAAAGCCATTCTCGTTGAAATTGAGGAGCGTTGGTGTCACAAAATCGCTCTACGGTGTTCCGAGCCATCTGAGTTATTACCAGAAGTTAAGAAATCAGTCTTTGATTGGCAGAAAGAACCCTTATTTCAGCTATTGAACGATGGATAATATAGGCAAGTAGAACTATGTGATACGTTGATTGTTTCGGAGGACTTTTTCCATCCATTCTAGCGTATGTTCAACTCCCCAATCTCTTGCGGCTGCATTACAGTGGTGATGTCCCCATCCCAGGTTATAACGTCGATGGTTATATACTCCTGCTCTTAATTCCTTAACATGAAAAAGATTGGCTGTAGTTACTGTTAAATCTGGGACATTCCTGCCCTCAGCTTGTTCAACACGAGAAGCAAGTTCTTTAGCCGAAATTCGCTCTAGACAAAGAGGGCAAACTGTACATCCCTGACCATCCAGCAGCCTATTTTCCTGAAGTTTTTCCAGATTAGCCAGATCCATTTCCTGACATTTATTCTCGATCCTCTGCTGGCATTCTTCAAGATTCGATATCCCTTCTTGACGAGCCATACCCATAATCCCCTCTGTTCGCCAAGCCAAAAAAGATAGTTGATACTTAGTTGCTTCTATCTCTTGAGAAGAAGCATACTCATAGACGCGGATTCCTGCCCCTTGACCTCCCGTCTTTTTATCTGTATATCCATGTCTTATCTGAGAGTCATCAGAACGGGTAGTGTCGGGTACACGAGCAATGTATTGTCCGGCAAGTGGTGGAGTTCGGGAAGTTGCTGGAGACCAACCGTACTGACTCGGAGGGTAATTATTCCAGTGATATCTTGTTTCATAAAGAACTAATAAATTTCTGCCAAGCTCTAGGTCGTTGGGTAAATCGGGATGAGGCTCTGGAGGATTATCAGAAAAGTAATATTCTGGAGAAGCAAGAACGATATAACCCTTCTCGAATCCACCTTCTGGTTGAATAAAGTTACTTTTCCAAGAACTGATTGGGATTAGGACGGTATTACATCTCTTTACACGATTTTGGTATACAGTATCTTTTTCAGCCCCCCTTGTTTGACTTGTCTTGTAGATTTTCATCGCTATGGCTTCTGGCAGTCCAAGTTTGTAGCTTAGCTTAGTTTTTTTAGCCTTCACTCTTCTACCTCAATGCCGTAATTAGTAAAGAGAGCAGAGACAGATATATTTAGTGCTTTAGCTAGCTTTTCAATATTTTCTAATGATGGATTGCGACTCCCCCTTTCAATACTTGAGATGTAAGTGCGGTGAAGGTCAGCTTTTTCAGCAAGTTCCTCTTGAGAAAAATCTAATTCTCGCCGACGTCGTCTTATCGCTTTGCCAAAGCGCTGTTTAATATCTGATTTGCTATCTTGACTCACAGCATAATTTTTAGGGAGCGCAGACAATAAGTCTACATACAATAAATAACTTTTTGAATACTATAAGTAACAAAATGGACATAGGCGATCGCTTAATCCCCAAAACTACTCCTCATCCTCATCTGACTCATCTAAATACAGCCGAATAAACTCTTGCGCCGCCGCCGGATCAATCTTCCGCAGAGCCTTCCTGATTTCCAGAACTGTCTCAGCGGAAGGATCTTGAGTGTTTTGATACCAGTAGTGAACCGTTGATCGACCAATCCCCATTGTCACCGCCAATTTATTTTGGCTGATTTTGTACGTCTGCAATACCTGCCTTAGCGCTTCACCCGCTTTTCCCATAGTTTTTATGGTGATCGAATACCTTTGATCACCTCTAACCCTCCAATGACTATTCCTCACCATCCACCGAACTATCACCCAAATACAGTCGGATAAACTCCGTCGCCGCCGCCGAGTTGATCTTCCGCAGCACTTGCACAATATCTTTCACAGTTTCAGCCGTTGGATCTCTCACCTCATTTACCCAACGGTATACATTAGAGCGTCCAATCCCTAATTCTGCCGCTAATCGATATTGACTAATTTCATACGTTTCCAGCACCTTTTTCAAGGCTTTGCCTGCTTGTCCCATGACTCTGATTGTGGCAAACGCTCACAACCGAGTAAACGGCTCCTTAATGGACTACGCTATGATAAGCTATTAGTAGACCATTAAGGCTACTATTGCAGCAATAAAGGTAAACTCCAATGACTGAAGACTTTATCCGCGATGCCTCTCCAACTCCCAATCCTGAAACCTCTCTACCATCTACGCCCCCGCCAGACAACCGACACCCTCTGAAAGTGATCATCATCAGTTCACCCCAAGGCGTCAGTAGCACCATTCACACCTTCTATCGCCTCGGCTACGCCCACGTCAGCGAGTGGAGTAAGCCCCAACCCACCCAGAATCCTGGCGAAGTGATGAGTGTTCTCTACCGCCGCCTTCGTATTGATTAATGAACAGACTTAACCCCTAACCTCCTTCTCAACCCGGGAAGGGGGGAAATCAAACTTTATTGAAAACCCAAAAATAGCCATGATGCGAATCCGACACCGTATTAATCCCCAAACCTTTGTCATCACCCTCAACCAAATCGCCAAATACTTGAACATTGATCCCCAGCGCATCCTCAACTGGGAAAAATGGCACAATGTTCTTTGGGTACATATCCAAGGACGGGGCGGTTATTTTGTGAGTTATCGCAATCTCGAACAATGGATTGCGGCTTGCCGTACCCTGATCCGCTTCTGTCCAACTATAAAAGCCCTAAACCTTCTCTGGTCATTGATTCAGCAAGAAGCCCAACGGTATACAAAACAGGTCTGGGATCGGCTTCAAGCTATATACCAGCAACGCTACACCGAGTTATCTTGTCTACTATAACTAGAAGTGACTAAAATTTTGATAAATTCTTTTTGATAGTCTGTTTCTATGGAAATACCGTCTTTTACACAAGTTTCTGAAAGCACAAGCCAAGCAAGTCAGCCCTTCAGGGGGGCGGGTTTAGTCCCATTTGGATAATAGTGAAACCCGCCTCTAAGTAGGAATTAAAACTATTTGCCACAAAGGGCGCGATCGCGTTCTGTTACATTGGGGTTAGTCTTCAGATAATCCCCTACCCAATCACAACTGCGAACCAGGAGATTATCCAGAACGGTTTGATTAAAGTCCTCTAAATTCCACAAAAGGATAGTATTATCCAAACTGGCAGAGGCTAACATTTGATTATCTGGGTGGAAACTCAGACCTGTGATTTCATCCTGATGCCCTTTAAGAGTAACCATTAACGTGCCATCACTTTGCCACAGTTTAATCTCTCCGTCTAAACTTCCTGAAGCAATGGTTTGACCGTCAGCAGAGAAGGCTACCGCATAAACTGGATTATCATGACCTGCGAGGGTTTTTAGCAAAACGCCGTCTTTATTCCACAGTTTCACCGTTTTATCCTCACTGGCGGTGGCAATCGTCTCCCCATCAGGAGAAAAACTCACGGCTTCGATCGCTTGATCATGAGCCTGCCATGATGAGAGTACTGTACCAGTTTTATCCCAAATCACAGCTTTGTCATCACTAACTGAAGCCATCATCTCACCGTCGGGGGAGAAACTGATGTCATTGACGCCACTACTATGTTCATCGAGGGTTTTCAGTAGCACTCCATTGGGATTCCACAACTTAATTGTCCCATCATCACTCGCCGTGGCAATGGTTTCACCATCTGGAGAAAAACTGACCCGATTTATGCGATCGCGATGTCCATCCTCTAGATTTTCTTCCCCTGGCAAAGTCTTCAGGAGTTTCCCCTCTTGGTTCCACAAGCGTACCAGTTTGTCATCACCCACCGTGGCAATCGTCTCGCCGTCTGGGCTAAAGTTCACATCATAGACGCGATCGCGATTCTCTTGCAGTATCGCTAACTCTTTACCCTCACTCGAAGAGAGTTTCACCGTCTTGTCTGAACTCGCTGATACCAAACGATTCCCCTGGGGACTAAACCGGACACTATTGACAGCATCCTGATGTCCCTTGAGGGTATGAACAAGCTGACGTTCACCCAGTTGCCACAATTTCACCGTCTTATCTAAACTCGCCGAAGCCAAAGTCTGCCCATCTGGACTAAAACTCATCCCATAAACCGCACCTTGATGTCCAGTCAGCGTCTGTTGTAGAGACGTTGCATGCAACGTCTCTACATCTAAACTCCAGAGTTTCACGGTTTGGTCATCACTACTGGAGACAAGAGTTTGCCCATCTGGACTCCAAACCACGCCATTGATCAGGTTTTCATGTCCCTTGACGCTCTCCCTCCTAGAAGAAGGGAGATTCTATGGAAATTTCGTTCCATATATCCCGGTAAACGGGTTCCCAGGCACACGATATTCGCCATCTAGGGCATCGTGTTATCTCCTAACACCCTGTCGATTCAGGGCTGGGCGTTTCAAACCTTTGCGGTTTGGGTTCCGCCGAGTCCCGGCGTACCTGATAAGTTGACTTCGACTTTGCAGCCGCAAGCCAACTGCATTGTATCATACTATCCTGGGATGTTTATCCGGATAAAAGCCGTCCTAGAAGGACGGGGCTTCAGACCCTTTATTTCCGGTGAGAGTAGTGATCAGGCTACCCTCTTGACTCCAGAGTTTGATCGTATTGTCTGCACTACTTGAAGCAATAATTTGCCCATCTGGACTAAAACTCACCCCGGTAACGCCAGCGTCATGACCCGTGAGGGTTAACAGTTCTTCACCCTCTAGCGTCCAAAGCTTTACCGTACCATCCCAACTCGCTGTCGCCAAGGTTTGACCATCAGGGCTGAAACTGACGCCATAAACCTGACCCTGATGTCCTTCCAGAGTACCCACCAACGTGCCATCTGGCTGCCAAAGTTTCACGGTTTGGTCATCACTGGCGGTGGCGAGGAGTTCACCATCGGGGCTAAACCTGAGGCTATAGACAGCATTATCATGGGCGGCGATGGTTTTAATCACGGTTCCCTCTCGATTCCACAGATTCACCGTCCCATCTAAACTACCACTGGCAAGAGTTTGCCCATCTGGAGAGAAACTCACGCCCCGGACTGGCTGAGTGTGTCCGGTGAGGGTACGAACTAATGTACCATCTGGACGCCAAAGTTTTACGGTTTGGTCATTACTCGCAGTCGCAATCCATTCACCATCGGGACTATAACTGACCTCCCATACCCGGTCTGTATGATCCTCTAGTTGGTTCTGTTCTCTACCCCAAGACACCGTTTGTTGCAGGGCGGTGATTACATTAGCGTTTAACTGAGTATCCTTTTGACTCCAGTTAGCATTTTGCAGTTTACGTCCCGCTTTCAGGGCTTCTAATCGGGCTTCAAAGCCTTGACCGGAAGCAAACAACGCTTCTGCCGTTTTACTGTGGCTAATAATCTGCCCGGTATAGGCTTGCATTCTCAGTCGTTCTGCTTTTAAATATTGAACGAAAGCGACTCCCCCTAAAATAACCGAAGCGCCCAACGCCACACTAACGCCAGCTAGGAGTCGTCTTTGACCACGGGTTCTGGCTTTGCGTCCCCCATCAATATACTCTCGCTGAAGTTGGGTGGGTTTGGGTTCGATTTCAGCGTTAGTTGTCAACCATTGTTCTGCGGCTTCTAGTTCGCTTCCCCTGAGTAAAAGGTGGTTATTGCGTTGTTTCTTATCCCACTCGGTCGCTAGTTGTTGCAAGCGGGTATGTTTCTTAATATGGTCTAAATCAGTATCTAGGGTTTTGAGTAGGGACTCAAATGCGCCGTTAAAATCATCAGTTTCGCGAAAGAAGACCCAGTTCAGTCTGGCTAACTCTGGATGCACTCCTTTGAGTTGATCATCCCGTAGCACAATCGGGATGATGCGTTTGCAGCGTTGAACGGCATACTCCAGTTCTTGAGTACAGCGTTCAGATTGAATGGCATGGGGACTAATAAAAAAGATACAGGTGTGGGCTGCCTCAATTGCTGTTTCTGTCTGGGTTAGAGGTTTTTCTTCCCAGTTCACCCAAATATCCCGCTTCTCCCGGTTGAGGGCGTCATAGATTCTCTGAATCGCGTCTTTATCGGGGGCGGAGTAGGAAATAAAAATTTCAGCCATGTTTTGTTATTGGTCAGGGAACAGGAAACAGGAAACAGGGAACAGGGAACACAATATTTCACAACTGAGTCACTTATGACTTCTTACAAAGGGAATTTGAATTGGTTTGCAGATAGTCTCCTGCCCAATTACAACCCGATGCGATGAGATGGTCGAGTAATTGGTCATCCAAATACTCTAAATTCCAGAGAATCATGGTGTAGTTTTCATCCGTAGATGCCAGGGTTTTGCCATCGGTACTGAAACTGAGATGGTTAACGCCAGCTTGATGTCCGTTCAAGGTAACGACTTCTGTACCATCTAGCGTCCAAATTTTCACCGTACCGTCTAAACTGGCTGTAGCCAGGAACTGACCATCGGGTCGAAAGGTGACGCGATAGACGCGATCGCGATGTCCGTTGAGTGTGTGAAGTAACTTACCCTCACTCGTCCACAGTTTCACGGTTTGGTCATCACTGGCGGTGGCAATGATTTGACCATCGGGGGAGAAGCTGACACTACCAACGGCGGCGTCATGTCCCTCAATCGTCCGTTGTAGAGACGTTGCATGCAGCGTCTCTACGTCTAGACGCCACAGTTTCACGGTGCCATCGGTACTGGCAGAGGCGAGGGTTTGACCATCGGGGCTGAAGCTGACATTTAAGACCATACCCTGATGACCTTTAAGGGTTTGCACCATTTCACCGTTAGGCGTCCAGAGTTTCACGGTTCTATCATCACTCGCTGATGCTAGGGTTTGCCCATCTGGAGAGAAATCCACACCAAATACCTGACTGCTATGTCCGGTGAGGGTATTGAGTAGAGTGCCGTCGCGATTCCAGAGTTTGATGGTTCTGTCTTTACTACTGGTGGCAAGGCGTTGACTATCTGGGCTAAATGTCACCTGCCAAATGCCATCCTTGTGACCCATTAGCGTCTGAAGTTCTTCTCCCTCAATCGTCCAGAGTTTCGCAGTTTTATCCTGACTGGCGGTGGCGATGAGTTGACCATCCCCGGAAAAACTCACACTTGTGACCTCTCCTTGGTGTCCTTTCAGGGTTTGTAATTCTTCACCCTCAATTGTCCAGAGTTTCACCGTCTGATCAGCGCTAGCCGATGCCAAACGCTGACCGTCTGGAGAGAAGCTGACACCGATAACCGGGGCATTATGTCCGCTTAAGGTATTTAGGAATTTACCCTCTCGACTCCACAGTTTTACTGTCCCATCCCGGCTGGCTGAGGCAATAATTTGGCTATCGGGGGAAAAACTGACGTGGTAAATATCATTATCATGGGCATTAATACTATGTAGATTCGCCCCATCTTTTGTCCACAGGTTTACTGTCCCATCCCGGCTAGCGGAGGCAATCATTTCACCATCAGGGCTGAAACTGACCTCTCGGACGCGATCGCGATGTCCTTGTAGGGTTTTGAGTAAACTGCCGTCTCGCTGCCAGAGTTTAATGGTATGGTCACTACTAGCGGAGGCGATGAGTTCACCGTCTGGGCTAAAACTAACGCTGCGAACTTTATTCGTATGTCCGTCTAATTGATTCGATTGATTCACCCAATAGACGGACTGAAGTAAAGCCGTGGAAATCGTTGAATGCAGTTGAGGGTTTTGGCTAACCCAGTTTGCATTTTGCAGAGTTTTAGCTGCATCTAGGGATTCTAAGAGGGCAGGAAATTTTTGCTGGGAAACAAATAAAGCGTCGGAGGTGGTACTTTGGACAATAAGCTGTTCTTGCTGGGCTTGGACATAAAGTTTTTGCGATCGCTGATATTGCCAGAACGCCACGAGTCCTAAAAGAGTAGACACTCCCAGTGCTACACTCACCCCAACAATAGACCGTTTTGCCTGACGAGTGACCCATTGACGACTGACTCCCACATACTCTCGATGCAAGGGTGTGGGAAAGGGTTTTTGTTCGGAACTCCACACCAGCCACGATTCGGCGGTTGTGAGTTCACTTCCGTGTAATAACAGGCTAGTATTGCGTCCTTTTTTCTCCCATTCCATCGCTTGGACTAACAAGCGTGTATGTTCTTGGGTATCCAGTTTATTATGATCAATGGCTTGCAGCAGTTCTTGAAACGCCTGCTCAAAATTTGTCCCCTCACGAAAATCAATCTGGGGGAGTTCTCTCATCTCTGGATGCATCGCGTCTGGGTCAACATCCAGATATAGTATCGGCAGAATTCGCTTATGGTGTTTTAGGGAACAGTCTACCTCTACACCGCACTCTTTGGATGCCACGGAATCCGGGCTAATCACAAAGACGATATTATTCGATTCTTCGATTCCTTTGTAGATTTCTTGTCGCCAATCAGCGGTTAGGGGAATGCCTTCCCAATCCACCCAAACCTCACGATTGGCGTTTTTAAATGCCTCCCGGAGTTTGAGGACAAATTCCTTATTACGCCGGGAGTAAGAAATAAAGGCTTCTTTCATAAGTTCCACACCCACAAATGTCCAGGTTCTATGAATCGGTGTCGGTGATCATCGTTATTCTTGGGAGGTGGAAGCCTCTGGGGAGGTGAACTGTAGTGCCCCTTGGATGGCATTATCTTTTGTGCGATCGTTGGCATCACAGATTAATGCCATCTGCCAGTAATAATCTGTTTCCGTTTCTAGAGATAGGGTGTTGGGGAGAGTGATTTCAATCTCACCGCCTTCTTTGGGAATCTCAATCATCGTTTGATGCACTGCATTCCAACTCTGATCAACCAGGAGAAATTCGGCGGAGGTGACTGTGGTTTCTGGTATTTGCCATGAGAGTGTCAGTGGTGAGTTAAGCGCCACTAAATAAACTCCCGGTTCCTTTGTTGACATCAATGGGGTAATTGTTGCTTCACCACATCCAGCACCACGTAACCCAGCGCCGCGATCGCGCGATGGTGAAAGCTGGGCGGTCAAAACGTTTACATCTTCATTCGACTGGGCTTGTAGCGGGGGTTGCCAGCCGATCCCCATGACCCAGATTGTCGTGAATACCCCGGTTACCAGACTCAAAGACTTAAAAGACTTTAATCTATCCATTGGTAGATGTGTGAAACCTAATTGAGACTTATAAGCCCATAATAATCGAAAACTTCCAGTTTTATCTGGAAAAATAAATTTAAGCTGATCTTCATCAAAACTTTAAAAAACCCAAAGTTTTTTAAAGTAAATCTTCATAATTATTCTTTAGTGTCGTCTTCTGATGGGCAATGGAGGCGGTAATACCTAGTAATATATATATTACAGATCTAAGGCGACTCCTTAGGTATTGTTGCGCTGTTCTGAATTGTTGTCATTGGTGTGCCAGTAACCATTAACTATCAATCCCCGATCAAACCCATCGAGACTAGCTGTAGCTTCTGGTTGCAGTGGCTATTGGTGACGCTATTGGGTTTTGTGGCAAGTCTATTTTGGATCGAGATTGGAGAAAGACCGGATATCGGTATAATTGAGGGCATCATTGGTGGGACGATAATCGGATTAGCCCAATGGTTAGTTTTGAGACGACACCTATCTTCAGCCTGGTGGTGGATTATTGCCAGTCTCCTCGGTTGGGGAGTCATGGGGTTGAGTTCCTTTGGAGTCATCGGTTGGTTTGCTCCCCGAACAATGGGTATTTTCCCTCGGTTGGTTTATGGCGTCATTGATGGAGCAACCCTAGGGCTGATCCTGGGAATGGCGCAATGGTGGGTTCTCAGACAGTACGTTACCAAAGCTTGGGGGTGGATTTTTGCCAATATTCTAAACTGGTCGATCAGTTTAGCGGTGGGTTGGATTGTCGGCGGAATTTTGCGCCGCTTCACTCATCTGTTTCTTAGCGAAGTTCTGGGTTTAGGGGTGACGTGGATGTTAGTTGCAGGATTCACTGGAATGACTTTGATTCGATTGCTGCGAGAAGTCCCAATTCCCAAAAGTCGTGGTTGATAACGGACGCGATGTGATGCCCCGCAGCGTCTTTATGTGATGCTTCCCCAACTCCCATTTATTTAAATATACCCTTTTTAAACCCTTTTTTTAGCCTCTCGATTATAGAAAATATTCTCGTTTTTTTTTAGGTGAGTGGGTGAGAAATGGGCGTCATCAAGATAAGCGTTGCTAAGATCAACTTGACTCAGATTAGCGTCACTCAAATTAGCCCCACTCAGATCAGCATCACTCAAATCAGCCCCGCTCAAATCAGCCCCGCTTAAGTTAGCCCCACTTAAATTAGCATCGGTGAAATCTGTATTCTTCAGATTAGCCCCACTCAGATCTGCATCACTTAAATCTGCATTATTGAAGTCAGCATGACTCAGATTAGCCCCACTCAGATCAGCGCCACTTAAGATGGTATCCATAAAATCGGCTTGACTCAGATCTGTTCTACTCAAGTTAGCCTTACTCAAATCGGCTCGACTCAAATCTGCGCCACTTAAATTAGCACCAATAAGATTAGCCTTTCTCAGGTTAGCATCAATCAGATCAGCACCTTTGAGGTTAACCTCACTCAGATCCGCTTCACTCAGATCCGTGGCAATCAAGCAAGCGCCAGAGAGTTTCGCGGCATTAAGTTTTGCTTTATTAAGTTTCGCTTTATCCAGGTGACTGTTACTCAGATCCGCCGTTATAAGATTAGCTTCTTCTAAATTAGCTTCATAGAGAAATGCTTTATGTAAATTAATGCGTTGTAAATCTGTCCCCGGAATATTGAGTCCTCTCAAGCTCACACCATCTTCATTCAAATCTTGCAGGGCTTGAAACCGGGCATAGCTGGTTTGTCGTCCATGGGCAGCGTCTATCATCCGCCAAGCTTGGTAATAGAATTGTTTTTTTCGATTCGGGGTTTCTTTTAAAAATAAAACAACAGCCGCAAAAATACTGATAGCTTCAACATTATTCAGTATTTTAGAGAGTTGAGAGTTCTCCTTCGTGATCAGGATCACTCCGATGACCAGAACCGTTGCCCCGACAACAACTGACCAAGTGGGTAACTTCCAGAAATAAACGACGAAATGAACCGAAAACTTTCGTAGCCAAAAGATTAAGCGCTTAAGTTTGTTCTTCACTGAACCACTATTTAACCTCCTAACACATCCTTTATATATATAGTACGAGGGTTTGAGTAGAGGGCGACCCGAAAAACTTAGTAGCTTTCTGCCTTTTACGATAAATCCCCCGAAGTTTATTCGAGGGATCAGGCTCAATTCTTTAATTTCAGTGATGCCAATATGCTTAAGCGGGATTGGTTTGAGTTCGCTTCTCTAGGAGAGAGACAATCGAGGCTTTTTCCAAAAGTCCAACCAGGACTCCGTTTTCGCGCACTACAGGCAATTGAGTAAATTGACCTTTCTCCAGGAGCATAATTACTTCTAACAGAGACTGATCAGATTTGACGATCGCATCCAAATCCACAGGCTGTATCAGTTCACTGACGGGAGTAATCGTCCAGTTTGAGGTGGGGACTTTCTTGAGATCATCAACCGCGATCGCGCCGATCAATTGTCCTTGTTCATCCGTCACCAAGAACTTGCGCCATTCTTTTTTGCCGATAATGTAGTTGTTGGCAAATTCCCGCAGCGACAGGTCGGTTGATATAATCGGACTCTCTGGAATCACCGCATCTTCCGCTTTCAGGTCTTGGAGTTTTTCTTGTAGGGTGGCTGATTGCGCCGACATACCTGCATTTTGCAGCAGGAATACCCCAATTAATAGCGTCCAAATACTGCCAAACTCACTCAACCCCAAGACAGAAAGGATTCCTATACTGATTCCTAACCATCCGACAACTTGACCAACCCGACTGGCAAAAACCACACCGCGATAGGGATTCCCGGTGATTTTCCAAACCACGGACTTGAGAATATTGCCACCATCTAAGGGTAAGCCGGGAATCAGGTTGAACAGGGCTAAAATTAGATTAATCGAAGCCAGTAGGCTAAGAATCGCTGCCAAAGAACCAGAGACGCCGGTGCTAACGCCTATACCCGTAAATAGGGCAAAAAGGGCTAAACTAACTAAAGGACCCGCGATCGCCACCCAGAAGGCTTCGGCTGGTGTCTGAGATTCCTTCTCTAAGCTGGCTAAACCCCCAAAAAGAAACAGGGTAATCGATTTCACCTCAATGCCTTGGCGAATAGCGACTAAACTATGTCCCAATTCATGGGCTAAAACCGAGGCAAATAGCAACAGGGCGCCCACAAAACCCAGTACCCAGGGTAAGATCCCTGTTAAACCCGGAAACCCACTCAGATACCCCCCAAAGTCAAAGGTGACCAAAGCCAGAACTAAAAACCAAGAGGGATTTATATAAAAGGGAATTCCCAATAAATTACCAACACGAATACTACCGTTCATAGAGATTACCTCAAATCTACTGTCCGTTGAAAACGTTTTTATACTGTCCTCCTTTACATCTGAATCTATCGTAACGAAATGTAAAACTTCTGTTCTACCATTCTTTTTCGTAAAATCCGACCCTAGGGGTTCGGTTGTGAACATCAGCAGGTCTGTACTGTCTGTCTAGATGTCGTTGATAATAATATAAGGAAGTACAACCTCAGTGCGCCACTATCTATAGTTTTAATTTTCAGCCCGCCCACTCATCCTCTTAATATAATATAAGTCATGTCTGTTTCTGAACACACCATTATCCAGTCTTATAACCAAGAAGACCTCCAGCAAATCCTGAATCTCGCGATCACCCGTCAAGCCAATGGCGATGAGTTTTCGCGGACGCAGCTTGTGGAAATTGCCGCTGAATTGGGGATCTCGCCGACTAACCTCCAGCTAGCGGAACAAGAATGGCGGCTCCAGCAAGAACAGCAGCAAAAGCGCCAGGAGTTTGAGCAATATCAGCGCAGCCAACTCAAGCAGCGGTTTGGCAAATATATTATCGTGAATAGTTTTTTAGTTGCCATCAACCTGCTGAGTGCAGGTCAACTTTCCTGGGCGTTGTATATCCTCTTGTTTTGGGGAACAGGGCTGGGTTTAAAGACGTGGAATATCTATCAACTTCACGGAGAAGCTTATGAGAAAGCCTTTCAAAAGTGGTATCGCCAGCAACAGTTTAATCAGTTAACTCAATCCATTTTCACCCGGCTGAATAATTGGATTAAGGCAATGGGGTGATTGGGCGTTTCTCGATTAGGCAAAAACCTAGGTAGTGGCAGTATTTTGCTCCTAATAAGTATTTTTACTCAATAGGCTTGTCTATCAAAATGAGTACATTCCGGAGCAGATTAGCCATTCAAAAGGATGATTTCTGAAGTAAAAATGAGTCATAGTGCTAAAATGTTAAAACAAGGTTAAGGACTGACGAGCTTAGCGCAAAAAGTTTGTCAGAATATTCCTTTTTGGCAAATTATCTGCGTTCAAATCTGTGAATATTCCACTTTCTCAATCTACCTTTCCTATTACCCATATCCATATTTTTACAGCTTATCGGGGTTACCTGCTCACGGTTTTCTTTAGTAAGCTTCACCGTTGGCAGTTTCGGGTAACGACCTTAACCGGAGACGTATTTGGGATGCAACTCCCTTATGATTCGGCTGATGTCGCTGAACGAGTGGGACGGAACTGGATTGACTTTAGCTCCCAGACTCCGGTGACATAAACTATTGGTTTCAACTTAAGCTGAAAGTAGGAGGTGCAGGAAGAGTTCTAGATACCTGGACATAAATTCTGGTAAGCTGTACTAAGAAATGTTAATTAGTGTCAAATCCTTACTATTAAGAGTTCCCTCCCCTCACCACAATGCTTATCCAGCAAGCCCTACTTAGGTGCAGGGAGATAAAGGTTGTAGTAGTTCATCCCAGTCTTGCGTTACACTGGCTAACTGATTTCCATACTTTTTTGTGAAATTAGGACTTATCTCATGAATACTCTGACACTGGCAACGTGGATTCTCAGCCCTTTACTGGGACTAGCTATCTTACTATTCATCTTCCGGATTATCCTTACCTGGTATCCTCAGATCGATCTCAACCACTTCCCCTTTAATCTGGTCGCTTTGCCCACCGAACCCTTTTTAGTCCCAACCCGCAAACTGGTGCCGCCCATTGGGGGTGTGGATATTAGCCCGATTATTTGGGTTGGGATTGTTAGCTTATTGCGGGAGATTCTTTTGGGTCAGCAAGGATTACTGACCATGATGCATTGACCGCCTACCGTTTTAAGATTTATCTGTTGCCATCATTTGCTCAACAAAATTCGTATAAACATCACCACTGAGAAACGCTGGGGTTTCTAAGATTTTTTGGTGGAAACTCAGCGTGGTAGCAACCCCAGTAATGGCACATTCACGCAGGGCGCGTTTCATGCGGCGAATTGCGGCATCTCGGTTAGGTGCCCAGACGATTAACTTGCCGATTAATGAGTCGTAATAGGGGGGGATTTCATAATCGGTGTATACATGGGAATCCATCCGCACGCCGGGTCCTCCGGGTGGCAGATAACCACTAATCCGCCCTGGTTGAGGACGGAAATTGCGTTCGGGATCTTCAGCATTAATCCGGCATTCAATCGCATGTCCCTTAAGCGTCACTTGGTCTTGAGTCAGTTTTAAGGGTTCGCCTTGGGCAATACGAATCTGTTCGGCAATTAAGTCCAATCCTGAGATCATCTCAGTGACGGGATGTTCGACTTGAATGCGGGTATTCATTTCCATAAAGTAAAAATTACCCATGGCATCCAGGAGAAACTCAATCGTACCCGCCCCAACGTAATTAATCGACTTGGCAGCCATGACGGCGGCGGTTCCCATTTTTTCTCGCAGTTCTGGGGTCAAGGCGGGACTGGGGGCTTCTTCTAAGAGTTTCTGGTGACGCCGTTGAATGGAACAATCTCGTTCTCCGAGATGAATGACGTTACCGTGAGTATCGGCAAGAATTTGAAACTCAATATGGCGGGGACGGACGATAAATTTTTCCAGATAAAGTCCTGGATTGCCAAAGGCGGCTTCGGCTTCCCCTTGGGCGGCTTGAAACAGGCGACTCATCGCACTCTCATCGGGAACTAAGCGCATCCCCCGTCCGCCACCACCGGCTGTAGCTTTAATCATCACCGGATAACCCATGTCTTTGGCAAGGGCTATGGCTTCACGTTCACTACTCAACAATCCCTCACTTCCCGGTACGGTGGGTACGCCTGCCCGTTGCATGGTTTCCTTGGCGGTGGATTTATCCCCCATCGCCCGCATTGCTTCGGGTGACGGACCGATAAAAGAGATTTGATGATCAGCGCAAATTTCGGCAAATCGGGCATTTTCTGCCAAAAAACCATAGCCGGGATGAATAGCGGTGGCGTTGCGCGTCAGGGCGGCGGCAATAATGTTGGGAATATTCAAGTAGCTTTTGCTACTGGGTGCTTCACCGATGCATATAGCTTCATCCGCCAGTTGTACATGTAGGGCGTGTTGATCGATGGTTGAGTGAACGGCAACGGTGGCAATTCCCATTTCTTCACAGGTTCGGAGAATCCGCAGGGCAATTTCCCCACGATTGGCAATTAAGATTTTGGCAAAGTCCATAAAACAGCTTGCTCTATATCCGTATTCAGCTAATAGGCGAGGAGCCTCACGTCATAATTTTCAATTTGACGTGAGAGGAATCACCATAATATAATGTAGTACAGTTTGTATTGCTTAAAGTGGGGTTGGGCGTCGCCTCACTATAAAACGCGAATCTCCTTTTGGAGAGGAGAAACCTACAGTATAATCTTTGCTTGACTGTAGGAGTACGTCACTAGGATAAGGGGGATTGTCACCAATGGTTGCATCCTTGGGAAATCCTGGGCGATGTCCCTAATGGGATTCATCAACAAAATTGTCGAGAAGTCGTAATTTTCTCACAAGTGTTGGTATAATTAGTTAGCCATGCGGATGTGGTGGAATTGGTAGACACGCACGCTTGAGGGGCGTGTGGCGTAAGCCTTGCGAGTTCGAGTCTCGCCATCCGCACTCCCTGGTGTATGACAGCATCGGGAAGTGATTCGCTTTGTTTGTGCAGGGTAGCCGGGGAAAAGAGGTGCGATCGCTTGCGTCTGGGTGCAGGGAAATTTTAGCCGATTAGGATTGAAAGCCACCCCACACCGCTTGTATAAATAAGTTTGTATAAATAAGTCATTTGACAAATCTTTAAGCTTTCTGGGGATTTCTAACATAGTAATGGCGTGGGTGGAAAAAATCCAAAACCTTTGATAAGGTTAGCGCCTGGAGAAAGATTGCTGGTAAGATCTCTAGTTAATTTCTGGACTCTGGCGCGATCGCACGATTATCCGGAAATGGCGGTATTGCCTTTGAAGATCAATACCCATCAATAGCCAGTAAGCGATGTAGCAATTTAACAATTTGTAATATAATAGTTGATAATACTCAACAAAATTGTTCGGTTGACAACAATAGAGAGGTGAAGTTTATGTCTACCAAAACATCATAGAAGCTGAGAGCCACCGTCTTTTAAGCGGTGGATGAAAGCGACTTGAAGGATTTATCCTTCTGTTTACGGATTAAGTCTACAAAATGGTGTATAAATAGTGTAGGAGGTGATGAACAAGTGTTAAGTCTGACCTACGAATACAAAGCAATCCCTACACAAGAACAAGTCCAAATGATTGAACACACGCTAACAGTGTGTCGTAAAGTTTGGAATTATGCCTTGCGTACACGTAAGGATTGGATAAATTCTCGTAAGTGTCAAGTTAATGCTTGTTCAATTACCTCTGAATACATCATGAGTGCAGATGCGCCTCGTCCCACTTATGCACAACAGTGTAAGTCACTGACCGCAGCCAAGGAAGAGTTTCCAGAACTCAAAAGCGTCAACGCTCAAGTGTTGCAGCAGGTGTTAAGGAAACTAGAGACAGCCTTCTTGGGCATGGGACGTAAGGGGATGGGATTTCCTCGATTTAAGAACAAGTACCGGATGCGGTCATTTGTTTATCCGCAACTAGGTAAGTCTCGGTTTTTGAGAGGAAATCAAATCAAGCTGCCTCAACTAGGGTGGCTTGAATATGTCAAGTCGCGAGAATTTCCAGATGGATTTACGGTCAAACAAGCACGTATTGTCCGCAAGGCGTCTGGATATTTTGTGATGTTGTCACTTGAATGCGACCTTGATGTACCAGACGTAATCCCTGATGGTCATCCAGTGGGTATTGACTTGGGACTCGACAAATTCGTGGCAACATCTGATGGAGATGTGAT
This sequence comes from Coleofasciculus sp., assembly GCF_046565525.1. Classification (NCBI taxonomy): domain Bacteria; kingdom Bacillati; phylum Cyanobacteriota; class Cyanophyceae; order Coleofasciculales; family Coleofasciculaceae; genus Coleofasciculus; species Coleofasciculus sp. Next base: position 60,156 of record NZ_JBKHUP010000016.1, read on the forward strand.
AGATAGACCCCGTTTCCTGAATTCACTGCACCGCAAGTTGAAATTACTGCAACGCAGACTGAAGCACAAGAAGAAAGGGACAAACAATCGTCACAAACTCAATCGAAAGATTGCACGACTACATCAACGAATCAGGGATACAAGGAAAGACTGGCACTTCAAATTAGCTCACAAACTGTGCGATGGTGCTGGGATGATATTTGTTGAGGATATCGACTTTCGAGTATGGGCAAAAGGACTATTCGGCAAACACACATTAGATGCTGGTTTTGGTCAGTTCTTGTCCATCTTGAAGTTTGTGTGCTGGAAACGTGGCGTGTATTTCGATAAGGTAGACAAGAATTACACGTCACAAGTTTGTCCTCAATGTGACGCACATACAGGCAAAAAAGAGCTCCACCAAAGAGTTCATTCTTGTCCTGAATGTGGATACACAACACATCGTGATGTAGCAGCAGCACAAATTGTCCGCAATCGTGGACTGTCTGAGGTGGGACGCATCTTGGACATTAAAGAAAATGCTTGTGGAGACGGTCTGACGGGGACGGGAAACCGTCTAGTTAAGAGTTCGAGAAGCAAGAACAAGGGTAGAGAGGCGCGACTTCAGTCCGCCTCGTAACATCCGTTAAGAATCCCCCTTCTTCAGATGGGGGAGTACGTCAAAGTTTATAAGGAGCCAAACTTCATGCTAATCGATCTAACCGATAATGTTTGGGTCAATACCCTGATCCCCAGTGCTAACCATGCGGCGTTGCGTTGCGGATTTGCTGGATATCCGGTGAATCCTCGTTGGAATGCTGCCAAGTTTAAGGCGTGGAAAACTGGGCGTCAGTGGCGAGATGCATTAGCACGAGGCGAAATGGCGGTGCGTTCTCATGATTCAATATTAGTTCCGGTTTGTGAGTTACACGAGGATGGATTAGATGAGAAAGAGGCGAATGCTTCAGACTCAAAGCCCATTGCATCTACAAATCATTCACGGTTTAAGTTTCCGTTGAGACCTAAACAAATATTAGCCGCATTCCATGCTGTCTGAAAAAGACAAATTTTTTATGCAGGATTTTCAGGGAAGAGACGCGATTAATCGCGTCTCTCATCGTATTTTACAAAAAACAAGATGCCTGTACTAGTAGATCCTAGCCTATGACAACAAGTATCTTAGAACGCAATCATATCAATATTCTTGGTAACGGCACGCAGACAATTATCTTTGCCCATGGTTTTGGTTCAGACCAAACCGCTTGGCGTCATCAAGTCGCCGCCTTTTCCCCTAACTATCGTATTGTCCTCTTTGACCATGTAGGCGCCGGAAAATCCGATTTTTCTGCCTATAGTCCCCATCGCTACAGTAGCCTCTATAGCTACGCCGAGGATTTGCTGGAAATCTGTCATGAGTTAAAACTTACCAACTGCATTCTCGTAGGTCACTCAGTCAGTGGTATGATTAGCTTGCTAGCCGCGCTAATCGATCCCTCGTGCTTCAGTCAGCTTATTTTTGTCGGTGCATCTCCTCGGTATCTCAACGATGTGGGATATGTGGGTGGGTTTGAGCAGTCCGACCTAGATGCACTCTATGGGGCGATGTCGGCAAACTACTATGCTTGGGTGAGTGGTTTTGCTTCCATGGTGATGGGAAACCCGGAACGTCCGGAACTAGCAACAGAATTTGCGAATACTCTGACGGCTATTCGTCCGGATATTGCCCAAGCCGTTGCCCGGGTTATTTTTCAGTCGGATCACCGGGAGGAGTTACCGCGCCTGAGAGTACCGACTCTGATTCTACAAGCTAGTGATGATATCGCTGTACCCCTGCAAGTGGGTCAGTATATGGCAGATAACATCCCTAAGAGTCAGCTAATCAATATAAATGCAAGGGGTCATTTGCCTCACCTGAGTGCGCCAGATACTGTAACCCAGTCAATCGCGGCTGCTGTTTGTTCTTAAGTTAAAGGGCGTTGATATAGGCGTCCTTTGTACCAGCCGCACTTTGGCGCTGACGACAAACTCTCCCTTGTCTACGACATCCTTCTTCACTTATTGTTGATGCTCATTATTGTCATTGGATCATCCTAATCAGCTTCCTACATTTAGACGATTTTTAATCGGACTATTGCTGATGCTGGTTGGTCTAGATACGCTTAATACCAGCAGGAGCTTGACATTGAGTTTAACATCGATTGCCTTTACTGTCATCGTTTTGTTTCCTATACCTGCTTGGATTCTGAGTCCCTTCACCGCAACAAAAATGGAGGGAGGGAATGAAGATGAGGGAGATACAAAAGTCAACTCAATACTCAATATTCAATACTCAAAACTTAGACAATCCCTAATCACCAATTCCCCATCACTTTCTATGCTAGGGTTGGTGGCGATAGTTGTCGGGCTGATTGGTAGTCAGTATCCAGATTTACGCCCTTGGCTGATAGGATTGGGTTTGGCAATTGGATGCGGTTTGCTAGTGCGTCGTTTCCTGTTAGAAATTGAATGGAAATTGGCAGCGGGTTCAGTACTCGCCGCGATCGCACAATCAGACATGAATACTCCTGATCAAATCATTGAGCAGGTTACACGCTTGTTGTACGAGTTATTCCTAGCCGACGCGGCGATCGCACTGCGTCAACTGGATCAGGTAACCGCCCAAGCCCTCGTCTGTTTTCCCCCTACAGCCCTACCCGATCAACTGACAACGCCTAAACTCTTTGCCGAAGCCCTAACCTATAAACGCACTCTATTCTATGGTAATTATCCGGCGACGCCCAAGGCAGTCCCTGTCCTTGTCGCCCAAGGTACACAGTCTCTGGCGGTACTCCCCCTGCGAAAGGAGCAAACGACACAGGAGCAAGGTGCTATCTTATTACTCTGGTATCGTCAAACTTCCCTGCCCTCATACCAGCGTCGCTTCCTGGATTTACTGCTCGCACAACTCCACACCCTCCTACGTCTGCAAACCACAACATTTCGCCTAGAACAGCTCAAAGCCCGCTACAATGCCATTCTAGAAATACCTCAGGGGGTAGTCTTTGTTGATGTCAGTGGGGGACAAGGCTGGCTGAATCCTGCCGGAGCAAAGCTTCTGGGGTTAGAACCGGGAGAAGCGGAACCGAGTGCGATCGCGCAGGCTATGGCAATCTTACGCAGCCGAATGGATAATCAGCAGGAAATTGCGACTCTGGCGGCACAGCTTTTTTCCCAACCGCAAGCAGAAATTCACGACTGGATCTGGAAGTTTAGTCAACCTCAACCGTTGGTACTGAGTGTATCAAGTCTGCCAACTGACGGTCAAGATATTCAAGGTCGCCTATGGTTATTTAATAATATCACTGAGAAATATTTTGCCCAACAGACATTAGCCGAACGTACCGCCCAACTGGAAATGGTGAATGAACAACTGGAAACAGTTAATGAAGCATTGCGATTTACTCAGTTTTCTGTGGATCGGGCAGCTGATGCAATTTTTTGGATTGGGCAAGATGGACGAATATTATATGTCAATTATGCCGCTTGTCGGTTGCTGGGATACCCCCTGAATGATTTGCTGTCGATGAAAATTCATGACATTGATGCTAATTTTACTGTTGAGAGTTGGTCAGCACACTGGCAGATCCTCAAACAATGTGGTTCCCTCTCTCTTGAATCTCATCATCGCAGCAAAAATGGTAAACTTTTCCCCGTAGAAGTGCGAATTAGTTATTTGGAATTTGATGGTAAGGAATACAACTGTGCCTTTGTCCGTGATATTACCGAACGTAAGCGATCTGAGAAGGCATTGCGTTGGGAACGAGAAAAGGCTGAGCGTTTATTGTTGAATATTTTACCCCAACCTATTGCCGAGCGATTAAAACAGGAAACTTGCCTCATTGCCGATCGCTTTGCAGATGTGACGATTTTATTTGCCGATATTGTTGGCTTTACTAATCTTTCGGCTCGAATGCCGCCCACACAATTGGTTTTTTTATTAAATCAGATTTTCTCCCGATTTGATCAATTAACTGAAAAGTATGGGTTAGAGAAGATTAAAACAATTGGCGATGCTTATATGATCGCCAGTGGTATTCCCACTCCTCGCAAAGATCATGCTGAAGCCATGCTCGAAATGGCATTAGATATGCAAGTCGAGATTGCTCGCTTTAACAAGTTTCAGGATGAAAATTTTTGTCTGCGGATTGGGATTAATAGTGGTCCTGTGGTTGCTGGAGTAATTGGCACTAAAAAATTCATTTATGATTTGTGGGGAGATGCGGTCAATACCGCCAGCCGCATGGAATCTCATGGTATTCCTGGTAAGATCCAGGTCACAGAAGCTACATACAAACTCTGTCAAGACAAGTTTTTATTTGAAAAGCGGGGTCAAATTCAGATTAAAGGCAAGGGGAAGATGACGACTTATCTATTTATCGGTCGTAAATAATTTAATACTTGTTCATTATTCTAGTTTCTTCTGTCGTATTAAGATGTTTCTATCCCTACACCCTACACCCTATCTCAGCCCAAAGACGCAGTGAGAAGTTAGGGCGGCTCCGGCGGTTTTGCTCTTAAGCTCATCCGCCAAGGTGAGGATACTGAGCTGCATTTAATTAAGATTTGTTATATAATTAGTAGTTTGGCGTAAATATATTGATTTTTTTTTAGTAATATCAAGAAGGCTAAATGTAGCAAAATAGGTAACGTTTGTCAATCCGCTAAAGTACAGAAAATAGTCCGAGAATTTGGCGGAAGCGAAAATATCGGGATTGAATAAAAATAAAAGTAATATGAATTAAGAGATGTAAATCCCTTTAGCAAATACGGAGAGACGAGGCTCATGTTCATGTCAACCCTGCTCTATCTGAATCACTACATCAGAATTGAGATGCCAAATCCAGACGTTGATAACACCATCTATGTGTCTATTTGCCGAGCTTCCGGAACCTATGATCCGGATGAGTGCGAACCTCATGTAACGGATTACCAACTCAGTGGGAAGTCCCCCGATCCAAACAATTGGATTAAAGAAGCCATGGATAGCGCGATCGCAACATTGGATAAAGCCGGGGTGAAATACTACAACCCAAAGTCTTTAACGGCGTATCCTACCTGTAGTCAACGAGTCGCTTAAGCCAACACCGCCGACTCCATCTGGTATCGTTTAGCCAGAAAAAATATCATAAGTTATTCTAGTCCTGTGACAATTGTCACCCTTGAGAAAATTTTTTGATTAGTCTCCTCAGAAGCGCTTTCACGCGGCAGGTTGTGCAAGGGCAGGTTTTTTATGCCATATTTCCGATCTCCTGGATAAGAGCGTCTAAACCCGCCTCTACAAGGGTTTCTTCCACTCATTTATTCATCAATGATCAGGAAATCATCGAAAATATATTACAATAAAATACAAACCGTATTATAAGAGTGCAAAATGGTTATCAGCGCTCAACTTGATTATGGCAGCATCTCCAACGCAGACAACGCTGAACAACTTGGGGAACTGCTGACGCAATGTTTCGCTAGTTCCCCTAACGATTGGCAAGTTTACCTAAATCGTATCGGTCAAGATAATTTCCGTTTAATCCGTCAAGGGGAAAAGATTGTTGGCGGTTTAGCCATTTACACCATGGGACAATGGTATGGGGGTCAGTCGATACCCATGGCAGGAATTGCCGCCGTGGGAATTGCTCCAGAGTATCGGGGTACAGGTGCGGCTTACACACTGATGCAATGCACACTCCAAGAGCTTCATCAGCAAGGTGTACCCATTTCCACCCTCTACCCTGCTACCCAAGTTCTCTATCGCAAAGTGGGATATGAACAAGCGGGGATTCGGTGTAATTGGCACATCCCAACCGAGACGATTCAATGGCGCGATCGCACTTTACCCATGTCCAGGGTCAAACCTATACGCTACGAGGTTTTTCAGGATCTGTATTCTCAACAGGCACAAACCACTAACGGTAATTTAAATCGAAATCCAGCGATTTGGCAAAACCTGCTTGAAGCGCAAACTGATCAGTCCGTTTATGCTTATCTTATCGGTGAACAATCCCAACCGGAAGGCTATGTTATCTGTACCCAATCTCAAGAAGCCGATAACTTATTGCTCAATATTCAAGATTGGGCATTCCTTACCCCAGCCGCCGCACGGCGTTTTTGGACATTCTGCGCGGATCATCGTTCTCAGGTGAGGCAAGTACGCTGGTACAGTTCTTTGATTGATAGTTTAATGTTACCCTTACCGGAACAAACGGCTCAAATTCGTGATCAAAAACGCTGGATGCTGCGTATTCTTGATGTTTCTAAAGCCTTGGAAAAACGAGGATATCCTTTGCCGATTGAAACTGAATTACATTTACAGGTTCAAGATGAATTATTTCCCGCAAATAATGGTAACTTTATCTTGAGTGTTTCCCAAGGACGAGGAAAGGTCACGCCGGGAGGAACTGGTGAATTCCGCTTGCATGTAAGGGCGTTGGCTTCTCTATTTACCAGTTTATTGACTCCTGAACAACTGCGACAGATGGGTTATTTAGATAGTACATCGGCAGCGTTGTCAAGAGCAACTTGGCTATTTTCTGGTTCATTGCCTTGGATGCCGGATTTCTTTTAACCCATTACTTGATTCATGTCACTCCATCAAACTTCTGGTCGCTGGCGCTTGGGATTAGTGCTATGTTTAATCACTGTATTGATGTGGGGTATTCTCCCCCTAGCGCTAACCATAACCCTTCAGGTGTTGGATGTTTATACAATCACCTGGTTTCGTTTTCTTATGGCTTTTGGATTGCTGGCGCTTTATTTAACTACAAGACAACAGTTTCCCTCATTACCGCAACTGCGTTCAGCGTCTCTGGGACTATTAGCGATCGCGACTCTATTTTTAGGGATCAATTATCTGCTATTTTTGCAAGGGTTGGGGCAAACTTCTCCCACAAATGCCCAAGTGCTGATTCAGTTAGCACCCATGTTTTTGGGTTTGGGCGCTTTAGTGGTTTTCAAAGAACGCTATACTCTGCGTCAATGGATTGGTGTGGGTATTCTGGTGTTGGGATTTACCCTATTTTTTCATGATCGACTCCAGACGTTACTCACCTCACGCTCTACCTATCTATTCGGTAATATGATTATTGTCTTAGCTGCTGTGACTTGGGCGATTTACGCTTTGGCACAGAAACAGCTTTTGCATAAATTACCCTCTACTACGATAATGCTGGTAATTTATGGCGTCTGTGCTTTATTGTTCACGCCGCTAACGACACCCCAATCCATCCTCAGTTTGAGTCCTTTACACCTGAGTTTACTGCTCTTTTGTGGGTTAAATACCCTGATTGCTTATGGTGCATTTGCAGAAGCCTTGGAACATTGGCAAGCCTCGCGAGTGAGTGCGGTATTAGCACTGACGCCGTTGGTAACATTAAGTTCAGTTTGGATGGCTTCGCGCTTTGTCCCCAGATGGGTTGAACCGGAACAGTGGACAGGCTTAGGGCTTTTGGGGGCTATGTTAGTGGTTTCGGGTTCGATTGCGATCGCATTAGGGCGTCGATCACCTTGAATACAGATTCAACTCGTACCCAACAGATACAGCACCAAGACTTTTAAATAAGGGCGGGTTTTGTTGTTCATTTATCGGTGACAAGTAGTTTGAGTGGCTAAACCCGCCCCTACAATTGACTTTTACCTATTCTCCAACTAATTCACTCGTTGTATATTAGTTCGCTTAGGGTCAAGAATTTTTTGCCCCAAACTGGGAAACTTAACCGCAATACTAATTTTCTTGCCCGAACCGAAAACATGAGTTACTTCTCCGATACCAAAGGTATCATGACTCAGTAAATCTCCTTTTTTCCACTCTTTAGATTTTACCGTTGAACCTGATGATTTTGACGAATTTTCAGTTGAGGCTGAAGGAGTTTTCTGTTTCACCTGCACCAAGGTACTGCGAATTAAGTCTTCGGGTAACTCATCCAAAAATTGAGACCGAACCGCAGGTTCACGATACCCATAGAGACGGCGTTCACGGGCGTGGGAAAGAAATAACTGTTCTTGGGCGCGAGTAATCCCGACATAACAGAGGCGGCGTTCTTCCTCTAAGGCAATAGGATCATCGATAGTACGGCTATGGGGAAAAAGTCCTTGTTCTAAACCAACCAGAAACACAACCGGAAACTCTAATCCTTTAGCCGAGTGTAGCGTCATTAAAGATACCGCTTGTTGTCCGTCTTCCAGATTATCTAAATCAGACGCCAGAGACGCATTTGCCAGAAACCCTTCTAGGCTGGGATCTGCATTTTCTTCTTGGAATTGAACAACAGCATTATAGAGTTCATTGATATTTTCCAATCGGTTTTCAGCTTCGTCTGTGCCTTGGTTTTTCAAGTCATCAATATATCCCGATTCCTCCATAATAAACTTGATGATTTCTACAGCTTCTAAGTTTTCCGTATTGTCTTGGCACTGCTGAATCAATTGGGCAAACTTATTTACAGCTTTAGCAGAACGTCCAGCAATTGTATTTACCGAGGTTTCATCCCGGATAATTTCCCAGAGGGGAATGTTTAATTGTTGAGCTGCAACCACTAAATTATCAATCGTGGCTTTACCAATACCCCGGCGCGGTGTGTTTATAATCCGCAATAAACTGACTGTATCGCTGGGATTGGCAATGGTTCTTAGATAAGCCAAGGCGTCTTTAATCTCTTTGCGATCGTAGAACTTCAATCCCCCGATAATCACATAAGGAACTCGACCTCGCAGCGCATCTTCTAAGGGGCGAGATTGTGCATTCGTCCGATAAAGGATGGCAAAACTGCCCCAGTTCAGTTCGGGGTTTTGTTGATTCAGTTTCAGAATTTGTTGGAGAACAAAATGAGCCTCTTCTAACTCATCTTCGGCGTGATGGCAGTAAATTTCTTCCCCTAAACCGCGTGTGGGTCTGAGAATTTTGTCAATTCGCTGGGTATTCTGTTCAATTAAATAGTTAGCCGCTTGGAGAATATTTTCTCGTGAACGATAGTTTTCCTCTAATTTAACCATGGTGCGGGTTGTTTCATCAGGCAACCCATCGCCAAAGTCTTGCTGAAATCCTAATAAGATGGTAAAATCTGCCATCCTAAAGGAATAAATTGAGTTATGGACTAGCACACGATTAGCTATATAAGTATGAGCTACATCGACTTCTAAGTCATACACATCTCCCTCATACTCATCTTGCCAAACTTGCTCAATTTCCACCTCTGTTAAGGTATCATCCACCTCGACTAGCACTCTCATTCCGGGGTGGAGATGAGATAAAGGCATAAAATAATAACTTGTGCCACTGATTAATGCTTTGCGTTGGATTTCCAGTTGACCTGCATCCGCAATAGAATGCGCCATACTCACCGCTTCTTTGTATGAAACTCTCGCCGTTTCAACCCGATACCCTCGGCTATTTTTCCCAGAACGAATACGAAAGCCAGCCGCTTCTAAGTTTGTCGCAATATCACTACGATTAGAACACCATTGGATACGATGATAGTTAGCAGATTTTTGTCGCTCTAACCGAGGTGTACCAAACATAACCAGATTTAATGTCTGTCGTCGCAAACCATTCTGAGGACGGTAGTGAGGAAAATCTGGATGCAGCCAGAGATCTTGCATTAATCGGTGAGCATTGGTGATAGTATCAATTTCTTGGTATAGGCGAAAAATCCACTCATCATTCAGACGCATACGCCGACCTTTACCATGAAAGACTAGCGTTGGCAACCCATATTTAGCTGCATAATAGGCTTCATAGTAAGCCGCTTCTTCATAAGAAGTCGTGGTTTTTAGTACCCAAAGCTTATCCCCATTTTCTTGTGCGATACGAACTTTAAAGCCGAGTTCATCGCATCGATAATCGTTGTGACGTAGACTTTTAGTGATGCCAACGCGATAGCCGCGATCTGATCTGTACATCAGATACACATAATAATGCCCTTCAATGGGTGTCATTCTGGCAAGAACAATATGATGAGGTGTTCCACTTAATACCTGTTGACCCGCACGAATCGACCAGAGAGAACCACAAAAGTATCCTTTTTTGATATGAGTGACTTGATGGGGGTAAAGTTGTTTTTGACCAGTCGGCGATAGAACCTTGTCTCCTACTTTCAAGGTTTCAATGGGTTTCTCGCCTGCGGGGGTTAAAACCTTGGTTCCGGGAGGAAAACACTGATCAGCATCACCGACAACAAATACGGAGCGATCGCGCCAATTCCATTGTTCTTTTTCAGTTTCGCCGTTTGTGGTTAATAGGTGTATCAGTTCGTACTGGATACGGTTGGTGTCTTGATATTCATCCACTAAAATATGGCAAAATTGATTATACCAATATCCGAGGACTGATTCGTTTTGTTGGAAGAGTTTAACGGGGACTAAAATCAGATCATCGAAGTCCAGGGCATTGTTCGCCGCTAACTGGTCTTGATAATGGTGATAAACTTCGGCATAGACTCGCCCTTTATAACCCGCCTGCTCTTTTTCAAAGTCTTGGGGCGATAAGCCTAAGTTTTTGGCGTTGCTAATCGCGTAGCGAATGGTACGGGGGTTAAATTTTTTATCGTCTAGATTTAATTGTTTAGTGACGATGGTTTTCACCAGAGTTTGGGCATCTGATTCGTCAAAGATAGAAAAATTACGCTTCCATTGGTGTCCTTTTTCATCTTGATATTTGTTGATATCATAGCGGAGAATCCGAGCAAACAAGCTGTGAAACGTACCAATCCACAAGGGTTTGATGTATTTTTTATAGACCTGCGATCGCAACTGGGTTTGTTCAACTTCTGGGAGTAAGTCTAAACGCTGACCCCGCTTTTGAATAGCAAGTTGCTGGGCGAATAGGGTTTCAATCCGGGATTTCATCTCCCGTGCGGCTTTGTTGGTGAAGGTAACCGCTAAAATGTTTCCGGGATCGACCTTATGGGTAAGAATCAAATTCGCGATGCGGTAGGTTAGCGCCCTCGTCTTACCCGAACCCGCCCCCGCCACAACCAGCAAGGGACCGCAGAAATGTTCGACAGCGCGACGTTGAGAGGGATTGAGGTGCGTCAGGAAGTCAGTCGATTGAGTCATGGCTAGCTGAGGCAGGAAGGTAAGAGTTTGGCTATTCTAGTACAGGGTATCGTATTTTGAGGCAATACTGTATCGGGAAGACGCCATCGGGCAATTATGATACTGTTGGCAATTTGTGTAGTTCTGTATGACCAGCAATACCCCAGCGACGAATACAACCCCTAGTCTAATTTCACCGGTAGTTACTCCAAAACCTGCCCAAGATACTCCTCCTGCAAAACTAGGAATTATGGTATCGGGGAGTGGTACAAACTTTGAAGCCATCGCCCACGCGATCGCAGATGGGCAACTCCATGCCCAAATTCAAGTCATGATCTACAATAATCCCGGTATCAAAGCCATCGCCAGAGCCGAAAAATTCGGCATTCCCATGGTTCTCCATAATCACCGGGATTACAAAAAACGAGAAGCACTCGATGCTCAAATTGTCCAGACATTGAGACAGTATCAAGTTGAACTCGTCGTCATGGCGGGTTGGATGCGAATTGTTACCCCAGTCCTCATTGATGCATTTCCTCGTCGCATTCTTAACCTTCATCCTAGTCTCTTACCCAGTTTCAAAGGGATTCACGCCGAAGCGGAAGCCTTAGCCGCCGGGGTGAAAATTACTGGATGTACGGTTCATTTAGTTAGCCCAGAAGTCGATAGTGGACCGATTTTAATTCAAGCGGCTGTTCCCGTGCTTCCTGACGATACGCCAGAGACGCTACACGCCCGGATTCAAGTACAGGAACATCGCATTTTACCCCAAGCGATCGCCCAAGTTGCGGCGGGGATGGCTTTGGGAGTGAGTTAAATGCAGTTTTTCGGTAGGAATTGCTGAGCAAAATGCCAAGTTCATCGCTTTACCTCGTGAGACCCCAACCTCAGCGAAGCAGGTTGGGGAGGGATAGAGGTCAAACCGAACCACTCAATGTGGTGAGATTTGAACGGTCCAGGTGAAGGCACGACGATTAACCCCGTGCTTCGCTGCAACAACTGGACTTTTTTGGCGCTAAATTGCCCTAGTCGTTTCCAGTTAATATCGCTAACTGAAACTTGTTTCTCTGTGTCTCCAGAACACCAGACCGCGCTGATTTTCGCCCACTGGTTCTATCCACATCAGCCATGACTAATTCATAGTGAATGGCACTAATGGGGAACAGTTTAAACAACTCTTTGACTACCCGTAACTCTAGCTGTTTGTTAGCTCGGATTGAGGGTGGTAGTTTACCCTGTTTTCGGTTATCAAAGCGCTTCTGACGATGGCATCGTTCAGAATAGGGTAGTTTCCGGTTAATTCGTCTACCGCATCTAAACTAAGATGTCCTAACCAAATAGCGACTTGACAAAAAGTCTTAGAGATAATCCGAACTAGGGAAGTATTCGGAAGTCTGTACCAAGTTTAGACTCAGTGCGGATATTCAACTCTTGCGTTGCTAGATTTGTCTCTAGCAATCCCTAACAGAGCAGCGATAGCTAGGTTAGGGTTGTTGAATGTAGGTTAGATCAAGATACAAGACCCAACCTACACTTTAAGATAGTATTGGCAATTCTGCTCAATAGTTTGATAGATGTCACCCTTTTTTGGAGCGGGTTTATTGCCATCGTCGTGGCAAAACCCAATTATCGGTAAACCCGCCCTCACCAGCTCACATCTAGTTCTTTTGCCGTTTCGACCGTTCCCGTTTAAACAAACCACCAAATCCTAAAGCTAGGGCAGACCCTAAAATAGTCATAGGTTCTGGAACTGGCTCAATACCGCTAATGTGGACAACCATGTCATTGAAGTCTTTGTCAGAACCACTAAAAGGCTTATCCTCAAAAGCAAAGATGAACTCAGTGTCCACAAATGTTCCCGAATCTAAACCATTAATTTTGAGTTTGGTCTGGTTATCGCCTTGATAGGCTAGAACTTGCGGATTGCCATTGTTAAGACTATCCTCAGTGTAGAATGTGTTGTTTTCTGGGGTATGGAGATAAAAGCCAAATGAATTACCAAAACCTGTGGCAACTAAGGTGTTGTTCACTTTGACATCACCATTATCAAAGAAGCTGATAAAGGCTTGCTCAAAGGGTGAACTGGCTCCATCAAAAATTAAAGCTTGATTGTTAGGATTTTTGGCACTGTAGAGTCCAAACTGATTTCCAGGAGCAAAACCAGCTATTTCGGCAACCAGAGTTCCTATTGCTCCACTAGCAGAAGTATTGTCAAACAGGGCGAATTTTGACTGATCATTGACTACATTGATACCAGGATCTGAGACTTTGATGTCATCGAAGATTGTCTGGAGGGACGTTCCCGTTGGTATTTTCTCTATGGGTCGGTTATTAATCGAAGCTGCTAACGCCCCGTTGCTGTAAGCCATTACGGTTCCTAAAGCAACAAGATTCGTTCCTACTGTAGCGATTGAAGAAAAGTATTTCATGACGATAAACCTCGTGATCATTGTTGGGTGAACATCAGACTTGCAAGGGGGTTGTCTAGGATTTCTCTTTCTTTCCCCACTTTAAGCAAGTCCATTGAGGGTGAGAAATCAACCACAACAAAGATCCGAAAAGCCAACGAAAAGCCGATCGCCAATTAGTGAATTTAGTGTTACACTAATAATTAAGAAAAGTTGAAATTACCGAGCGGCGGGACATCTCCATTCTTGTTGTTAGTCAAGCAAGGCGAAGATTGTCTGGCTTTTTATTAATAATGGCTGAATTCAAAGCATACACCCTCGTTGGAGAAGACAGTCAGCAATAGGTGGTTCGGTTAAGACAAAAAAGCTTTTAGGCGATAAAAACTAAATTTTCTGTCTTGAGCCAGCAGATACCTTTGGCTTATCTGTTTTTCCCTTACATGAGTAATAATACCGAACTTCTCCAAGAAAAAGTGCAAAAAAGTCAAGTCTTCATTAATACTTTATCGAGTTAAGGTATGTAAAATTTTATAGATGTAAACACTCGTTTACATTTAATTAATCTTTAATCGGGAATAGGATCGTTAACCTCACTGACTTGCCCGTCACTGGTGTATCATTACTTCCCTGTGAATTGCTAAAGTTTCTTATCGGATTCCCTCGAATATATTTCTATATGTTTCACGATGTAAAACACTTGTGACTAAAGTAGCGGTTTTATATAATGTAAACTTATATCAAAGTCATTAATGGAATTCTTAATTAGCTTCATCGACGCTTTATATTTGAGTTCAATAGAGCGCTCTGGAGACCAAGACCCCGACTTCTTCAAGAAGCCAGGGTTTTAAGAATCTACGCTTCAACTTCTCGATGTCCCAACTTCCAAAGGAAACTAGACAGCCAATTGGTCGCCACATGAGCCACAATCGGAACCAGCAAATTTCCTGTACCTACAGCACTAACCCCCAGTAACAATCCCACAATCGTTGCCCAAACAACATAGGGCCACTGTTGGGAACCACTCAAATGTAAAATGCCAAACACCAAGCTAGAAATAATCACACCCAGGGTGTTCAAACCAATAGCTGGCAACATTACCCCCCGAAATAGTAACTCTTCACTCATACCCGGAAGTAACCCCAACCAAATCAGATCAGGTAATACCAATGGTTTTAAAACCAAGTTGAGATAAACGTCAGCACTTTGACGGTATGCTGACCAGAGGCGATAGACTACACCACTCATGGCGGTAATTCCCACGCCCATACCTAATCCGATGAGTAATCCTTCTAAGGTAAAGTCTAGGGATAAAAGTGTCACCGACCCAAATTTCAGCCAGAGTTTAGCAACGACGAGCAAAACGATCGCCGTTATCCCCATGGCAACTAACACTTGGGTGCGGGTGAGGGGTTCAAAGTCAGGGTTATCGGGAAGCTGTTTAGTCACTAACTATATAGATAAGCTACGCATAGACGACACAGAGGGACTCAGAGCATCGGCACTAATTCCAGCGCGATGTGCTACTAACATACCCAGTGCCTCTAAATACGAGTGTACTCGCACAGCTTTGATTGCCAAAGGTTCTGGAGGCACTTGCATTGAGGTTTGGTTATCCTCAACCGCAATAATTTGAGTCCGTAACTGACTTAAGCTTAGCAAGGCACTACCGCCACAGGCACTAGCGGGAATCACAACCGCATCCACATCCTCTGCCCAAATCTCTCCCGGTTGACGCCTCTTCACTTGAAATTGCGGGGCGCGACTTAATCCCACTAACACACAGGGTAGAAAAGTATAGCCTAATTCCTCGGCGGCCGATCGCGGCGACAAGTTGGGTTCTAGGGGAAGGGGCATTAATGCCGGGGCGTGGGCGCAAGGGACTTGGAAGGTTCGCACGATTAGGTGAGAGATCACCGCTTCTGCACCTGCCAGCGGATCGACCCCTTGTCCCTGTCGGTATGCCTCTAGGGCTTCGCTTCCGAGATCATCGGGAAAACGAGCCACTACTGCGATCGCCTCTGCCTTTGCCTGTTGAATCAGCACCTCAGCCGATCGCAACAAACTATCAGGATTGCCAATCGTACCCCAACTCGCACCCGATGGTGCTGTCCGCAGTTCCACATTGAGGGGCGCATCAGTAATCACGTAATCGGTTAGATTCAGTCCCAGTGTGGCTCTGGTGGCATCAGCCGCTTGCAGATGGCGCAAACGCAGGTCAGGTTCAATCCCTTGGTCGAGGATTAATCCCACCCGATTTTGATGCATGGGTTGTAATCCCCAGCATCCAGCGGCGAATTTGTCAAGCCCATAGCCTTCTACATAGAGGGCGTTGGGTAAATTCCAATAGAGTTGGGCACCATTGAGGACATTGGGATGAGTGATTAGGCGATCGCAGATTTGCGCGATCGCTCTAGCGACGGGTAAAGCGTCTCCCGCATAGCCACCAATGGATGCGCCAATTCCTGTGGGAACGATTAAAACAACGGTGTAAGGACGCACAATGATTAAGGGGTGGACGGTTTAGAATCGGGATTTGTGACAATCGCTTCAACCTGAGCTTTTTGTTCCTGAGTATCCACAGATGTAACCGCCCAACGCAGGGGTTCTCCCTGTTTTTGCAGTTCCGTCTCAATCGCTTGATGGAGTTGTTTGGGTGACTCCTGGAGGTCAATTTCGGCAGTAATGAAGTGAGTCGTCATTTTTTTAGTGGGGTAAATTACAATAAATGATGAATGTCAAGGGGTACATATCTGGGTGCATGTCAACGCAAGTAGGTTGGGTTGAGGAACGAAACCCAACACCATCGCACTTCTGGAACATTTTCTGTCCTGACATGCTCCCCAAATGTTTCCCCATCAGGGTGAGTTGAGTCAAGTTATCAGTTTCTTACTAAACGTTATCGGTAAAACCCACCCCGACAATCCTGTGTCCTCTCGGCTGGCTCAAGACGGTTGACCGAATTGGCGATCATAAACCTCGTCTTCCTTACCGGATTCCACTTTCAGGTTAGAGCGCGGTAAGGCGATACAAAGCAAGACATACCCTTCCTCTTGCAATTCGGGTCCAAGTCCCATCCCTTCGCTTTGATCAACAGAACCCTCAATGATTTTAGCGGCACAGGTTGTACAAACGCCAGCATTGCAGGCATTGGGTAAATCTATCCCTTGTTCCTCCGCAGCCTGAAGAATCTTTTTGTCTTCTGGGACTTCTATAGTGTGGGTTGTACCTTGGTGATTGATTTCGACGGTGTAAGTCTTGGGCATTATACCTCTTAGCGGCTTTCCAGGTTTACTTTCCCGGTGCGGGAAAAAATATTGACCGGGATTATTTTAACGTTTGGTGCCGGATTCCAGGCTATCCTTAAGTTTATTATGAGACCGACACTTTAGATTCTCATGGTTGATCCGATCGCATCCTCTCGTACTCACCCGGCTGAACCCTCCCTCCCGCCGTCTTGGAACTATGAGGCGACAGTGGCTCAGGTGGAGACGATTATCGAGCAAATCGAACGAGGGGAACTGGAATTAGCCGAGGTATTTGACCAATTTGCCTCAGCGGTAGAGTATTTACGTCAATGTGAAGCCTTTCTGCAACAGCGACAACAGCAAATGGATTTGTTGATTGAGACATTGACCGATGAGTCAGATTCCCAGACTTAATCTCTAACTGTTTGCTTATTTCTTCTATCAACGGATTACTTTGTTCAATCTAGCGTTTCTCGGCTGGGTAATGTACATTACCAAGGGTGCAAGCCTTGCGCCCCTACAGATTTTCTGTAAGGTGGGCAAGAGTCATAAACCTTGAAGCTTGTTATATCTTGCATCTGGCGATTAGAAATCATTGCTACACAAACAAAACCCACCTACGTGGGTTAAAACCTAACTTGTGTATTCGTTAGTTTATGAGTCTGTTGGTGTGCCGTAAAGTATACGCCAGCTTCGTGACTCATATTGACTTTAAAGCTGGTTCTTAGATTTTCTTGAGGTGTTACGCCAATAAATCATCAATCGCTATACTAAAACCTGTTAACACCTGCTGCGTTTTAACAACATCACCATGATTAAATAAAACCTGTTGCTGTTCTGTAATCACTAAAACCCATTGACTCTCCGGAAACACTAACCAAACTTCCTGACATCCTGATCGCAGATACTCTTTGACCTTACTAAAAACCTCTTCCGCCCCATCTGTCGGCGAAATAATCTCAGCAATTAAGGGAAAACTTTGGGATAAAACCGTAAACTCGCCAAATTGTTCCACCAGTTCCGGAGTGAGGTAAGATACATCAGGACGACGCCCTCGTTCTCCTGTCCAACAGGGGGTTTCCGTGTAAACATCTCCGCCTAGACTCTGCTCCTCTTTATAATTTCCCCAATATCGAGCTAATCGTGCTTGAATTCGACCATGTTTGGCGTTGATTCCTTGCTTCTCCACCAATTGCCCATCTACCCATTCTGTATGGTCAGGGAGATTTAGCAAATAGTCTTCGACAGAGAAAACTGGAGACTCAACCTGAGACTCCTGGGAATTCGCGATCGCGTATGCCATAATCATCCATTATCCTTTGCCACAATTATCCCCATTATCCGTAATTTGAGGAGTAACCCGTCACCCCCAACAAAGGACAAATGACAAAGGACAAATGACCATTAAGCCAACATTTCCTGCGCCCGCTTAATATTTTTACGAACCGATTCTGCTGACGTATGTAGGGCGGCGCGTTCGGTATCGGTGAGGTTAATTTCCACAACTTTTTCCACACCTCGACATCCTAACCGTGTGGGGACACCAATAAAAATATCCTTTAAACCATACTCCCCATCCAGATAGGATGATATGGGCAAAAGTCGCGACTGATTATGCAAAATGGCTTCCACCATCGCGCAAGTCGAGGACGCAGGCGCGGAATACGCCCCCCCAGTTTTCATCAGATTCACAATTTCTGCACCACCGTGACGAGTCCGATTTACCAAGCGATCAACTGTTTCCTCATCCATCAGTTCAGTAATCGGAATCCCTCGCACTGTGGAGTAGCGGGGTAAGGGTACCATTAAATCGCCATGACCCCCCAAGACTAACCCACTGACATCCGCAATCGATACCCCTAACTCCATCGCAATAAAGGTTTGGAAACGGGCAGAATCTAACATTCCTGCCATTCCCATCACCCGTGACACGGGTAATCCTATTGTTTGCCAGACCAAGTAGGTCATCACATCTAGGGGATTTGTGACCACAATATAGAGAGCATCGGGCGATCGCGCGATCGCTTTTTCTGCCACCTCAACCGCAATTTTGGCATTAATTTTGAGTAAATCATCTCGATTCATCCCCGGTTTACGAGGTAAACCCGCCGTGATGATTACCACATCAGACCCGGTGGTATCCATATAATCATTGGTGCCAAGAATCTCGCGATTGTGACAATCCATCCCCTGTGCCTGCATTAAATCCAGGGCAATGCCTTGGGGGATACCGGGAACAATGTCCAAAAGTACCACATTTGCCAAATTGCGTTGGGCAATCCGGTGCGCCAAAGTGCTACCGACGTGACCCGCACCAATCACGGTGACGCGGTGATCATTGCAAGCGATAGGTAAATTAGAAGAAAATGCCATGGCTATAGATCGGTTTTACGATCGCGACTATACTACTGGCGTGGCACAGCTAACATAGCGCAATTTTACAGCATTTTTGGGCGCAAGCCTGGATTTTTGACCAGGCTAATCGAGCAAATTAGACGTTTGACATCCTCCCCGGCGTGAACGCACAGGGATTCCTCACCACGCCGTAGGGGTTTGGCTACCAAACCCCTACGGTCGCTGAATGGGGTTGACAGCTCACCACGCACTGCCTCTACTGAGGTCTTACACACGCTCCCTGTCCGTTTTAAGTCTCGGAATGCCCTCCCGCGACTAACTCTATGTATCGTTTAACCCAAAAGCATTGAGAAATACTTCTGTTTTGTCTCCAGGTTGGATTAGAACCATTGCCCTTCGATCTTTCCCTATTGCTGGTTCAGGCTCGGTTTCACTTCATAAAGAAGGTATATCGACTGCAAACTTAGGTGGGAATTTCAACCGCTATAAATTTAACACAAAAGCCGTCCTAGAAGGACGGGGCTTGTGACCCATTAATTCCGGTCACGCTACTACTTCACCCAGTGACTTCGAGTTGGTCGAGGCGAAACCAAATATTCGGGGTCGGTACATAAAACTTAACTAAGGCATACTCACCCCGGGTATCGACCACTTCCCCATCACTTTCAAACAGGTAAGGAGGAAAGCGAGTATCACTGGATTTGGCTTCCACACTATTATCCAACTTTTCGCGATTCACGCGCACTAATGATCCTTTCTTAAGCTTGTCTGCCATTATTTATCCCTAATATCGATATGAGTAAACGCTTTCCAGCCATTATCCCTCATAATTCACCTCTGAGTGTAGGGGCGACCCGCTTCTACTAATTAGGGGTTGCTACAGGGAGTCTGGTGGTGGGGATAGGGAGCAGGGGAAGCAGGGGGAGCAGAGGAAGCAGGGGGAGCCATAGTACATTTTCCCTGATAGCGGTGCAAGGGTATAAAAGGGTTTAACCCTTTTTCCGTGAACAGGAGCAAATATCAATACCAATCAAAGCCCTGATAGCTAAGGGTTTGGGAGTTGTGCAGCAAGCCCTAATTACTGCCATCCCTAGTTGCGCTGTCTTCGCCACAAACTGACCTCAGCGACCATGAATTCTATTTAAAATAATAGTTAAACCCGCACCTCCCCACTAAAAACCCAATCCACCGCCGTGATCCCGATAAACCTCGATCCAATCATCGCTGCAATCACTGCGATCGCACGTCCAACCGCCCCCCTACTCAAAAATAAGCTGGAACGGGACGAAACCGTCATCAAACTCCTGAAAAAGTTTAATCTCGATCCCGAACATCCCCATCCTGACTTTACCAGTATTTATCAATACGCCTTAGTCGAATATGGCATCGGCAAACCCAAGCCAATCCTCGAACTATTCCGGCAAAAAGAGATTCAACAGGCTTTTCGCCAAGCCTTCGATCGCAATAACCCCTCGATTCTCCTGCAACAAGGGGAAGCCTTTCTCGACGGATACGCCTTGGGGGATGAAATCCGAGAATTAGGAATTGAACCCAAGCGCGAATTTGCTGCATTTGCTACGGTATTCAACGCGGGAAAATCTTGATTTATTTTGCTACACTTTTGATGAATTATTGGATGAAGCGGCAAAATAGTTTATAGTCAAAGAATATAAAAGTGGAAACAGCGAAAATACCATCGATTTTATCGAGCATTTACTTTCGTCAACGACCCGGAAAAAAATTATCGATATTTTGGGATGGTGCAACTTACCATTATTTTAAGCAGAGACAATCTTATCATCTTTGCAGCTCTTTTAAAATAGTTAAGTGGTTATTTAAGTTTTTTGCTGATGATCAAATATTCGATTTTCCAAAAATTTTTCAGTATGAAAATTGCCACAATCTATTTAGGATTGCTATAGTCTAGAAGATGCAAAATTTCCCTAAACTCCTCATAACTAATTTGGCGATCGCGGTTGGTGTCGGCTAGCTTCAGCATTGCCTCAATTTCAGCGTGAGTAACTTGGGAATTAATCTCTCGCAAACAAACTTCTAATTCTTCGCCACTAATGTAACCTGACTCATCCTTGTCCAAAAGCCGAAAATATGCCATTAGGCGCTCGTCTTCGTCTAAATGTTTGAATGAATCAAAGGTATGGCTGATCATCCGCCACAACTGATGCGGATCAGTTTGTTTAATAATCTCGGCTTCCTCCGTTGTGGTAACCCCGTAATCTTGGCGAGTCTGCTCAATGCTTTTTGATTCACGTTTCGATAATTGCTTGAGTAACGTCTCCAAATCAGTCATCGGCTTTTTGCCATTAATCACTTCAGCTAACTCGGTGACTAAGTGTTGCTCTGGATGATTCTGGGAAAACTCCAGAATGAGCGTCAAGATGGCTTCACGATAACTTTCTTGACGCCACCAATCTTCACGACTCCTGTGGTTTTGCGGATCAAGCAGAGCAGGATCTTCAACTCCAAGCTCTGTTAAAATCTCCTGATGTTCAGCCTCAGAAATATCGAGTTCCCGCCGCATTGGTTGAAGAATATTCAAACTGCTTGAAACGTCAGCATACCCTTCATTAAGAGCTTCTGTCAAAATTCCTTTATAAGCCTGAAGCCGTTTTTCCTTGGTAAAATTTGGCAAAATCTTAGCTAAAACATAAACTTCATCAGCATTTAGAGAATCGAGCGATCGCCCTTCTAAAAAACGTGAGATATCTAAGTGTAGTTTACTGAGCTGTCGCCGCAGTCGGCTGGCTAGACTTTCTTGGCGGTAGCGGTGGGGATGGCGTTGCCATGTCCGGTAGAGCCATAGCGTACTACAGATGGCAATAAGTAGTGGAAATAAATATTGTATCGGTGCAGGTAACAACCGGATAAAATTTCGTCCGGCAAAGACAAAGAATAGGTTAAAGACAAAGAACGTACAAAGGGTAAACATCCGGTGACGGATTAGTTCTTGACTTAGGGGTTGCTGCTGGCGTCGCTGAACCGCACTATAGCGTTTTTCTATACTAATTCCTATGCTAGATCCGGCAAATGCAAATGCGGCTAATGTCAGCGGAACAGCGACTAACTTAGGCAGGGGAATTTGCTGATTTCCCAGATAGAATCCTGGACTCATTAATGTAGCTAGCTGATTTTCTTGATGCGCCCAAACGCCAGATAAATAGTAGTCCCAATTCCCGGCATAAAGATAATAATAAATGAAGTAACCCAAGACCAATCCGACATAACCGTAGTAGAGCCACTGCTGTTGCGGTTGCATAATCGTTTCCCAGTAGGAACGCTCCGCATCAATATCAATACAGGGACTCTGACAAGCCACACAATCACTCTGTTCTTCGCCTTTTTTGTTTAGGGTGCGACACATCGATTGCGTAATCTTTTGGCGCTCTTCCTCATGAGCTGTTCTCGTCAACAATCCTCTAGGTTCAGCATAAATTTTTTGCACCGGAGCCATGGGACAGAAATACTGACACCAGGATTTACCCTCATAGAGGTAGCCTACTACAATTGCCGCGATAATAGTTGTTAATAAAAAAATAGCCAAGGCTGTGCGATCGGAATTGACGAACAAAATTCTGCTACATAATCCTAGATAAAACAGTCCAAATTGGAGATACAAATGATTCCGACCTAACCAGGAATTTTGAGTCACTTTTACTCCCTGATAGCGTACTTTCCCAGTTTGAGGATGAACTCGTCGTTGTTTCCGTTGCCATCCCAAAGCGCGAGGAATTTGGGACAGGAATGACAATGGACATATCCGACGCCATAATTCATGTCCAAATACCAACAAAATGAAAATAGCGGTGGGGACAATTATGCCCCAAAAAATAGGCGCTCCCAAGGCATAAGCACTCTCTTCTATACAAGTTCCCTGAACATTTACACAAATAGTAGGGTCAATTCTTAAAGGACTAATTGTATTGTCAGGAGTGGTTAATCTAGGAGAGAAAGGGTCATAGAACAACGAAAGAATTAGTAACAACCAACCAATGGTCAGCAGCCATCGAAATCGGTGCATTTGGCGTTCCGGTATTTGCATACTATTTGTTGACGACCTGACTTATAATTTAGCTAGATAAAGAGTATAGTACCATAATCAGCCTGTAAATAGGGGACTTTGCTGGCGAATGTTACAAAAGAGCGTCAAATCCAATAAAGTTAAAATCGTTAGCTACTCTAACGTATTTCGGTCAATGCCCACCCGACTTTAGAGTGTGTAGCCAAATTGTAGTGTGACGCAGCCAGTAGGTTGGGTTAAAACTTAAACACGCTCACACCCCAGCACTAAAGATTTGATTAACCGTCAAATTTAACTCTGGAAAAGTTGCTGACACAATCCGCTCATCTCCTCGTAACTGCGTCACCTGGTACACACCATCAACAAGTTGGTAAACCGAAAACGTCGGTTGCTTGGGATTACCAATATAACGCCTACCGCCTAATCCCAGATGATCTACAATCCAATATTCAGGAATGCCCATAGCCTCATAATCTTCCAATTTCAGGGCATAATCATCACTCCAATTCATGGAAACCACTTCTATAACTAAACGGATAGAAGTCCCCAACATAATGATAGATTCATTGTCCCAGCGAGGTTCGTTATTCGCCACACCCACCTTATCTAAAACGATGACATCAGGTTCATAACTCGACTCTTGTGCAGGTTTAACAACCCATTCCTTGGGTATAAAATAAGGCAGTTGAGAACGCCGAATTTCCAGGAACAGTTCCCCAGATATAAACCCAGCGACTTCTGAATGTTTCCCCCTTGGTTTAGGCACTGCAATAATTACCCCGTCGTGCAGTTCATAGCGATACTCTGGATTCTCTGGATACCAGTCAATAAATTCGTCAAATGTTAATTGTTTTGGTATGGCTTGAATCATCGTCTCACAACCTTAGCAATACCTGAATCATTCAATTTTCACACACCTGAACTGAAATCTTACGCTTTGGTCGTTGGTGACTGACAGCGTGGGCAAAAATGAGACGAACGCCCAGACAACTTAATCCGCTCAATTGGGGTCTCACAGACGCGACAAGGCTGTCCTGTGCGACCATAGACCCAAGCGACTCCACTGTAATTGCCATTGACGCCCTGGACATTGAGGAAGCTGCTGAAGGTTGTGCCACCCGCCTCAATCCCCGCTTTTAAGACTTGAATAATCCCTTGGTGCAGACGTTCAATTTGGTCTACACTTAATCGGGCGCAAACGGTTTGAGGATGAATCCCACTCACGAATAAGGCTTCATCGGCGTAGATATTCCCCACGCCTGCAACCAGAGATTGGTCGAGGAGGGCGGTTTTGATCGAACGCTGAGACGTTTTCAGCTTCTGTGTTAGATACTCTAGGGAGAACGCATCCGAGAAGGGTTCAGGTCCTAAATTTTGCAACCCCGTGATAATGCGATCGCACGCTTCCCCCGGTGGAACCCACCACATCCGACCAAAGGTGCGTTGATCCACAAAACGCAATTCCTGTCCTTGGGGAAAAAACAAGCGCACTCGTGTATGCTTCTGTAACGGTTCCGTTTGCTGAATCCATAAAAGTTGCCCACTCATCCGCAGATGCACTCCTAACCAGCCAGCATCCCCCTCTTCAGAGTGGCTAAGTTGGGCAAGCAAATATTTACCCCGTCGGTGCCAATCGGTAATTCTCGTCTGCTTCACACCCTCCAAAAACGCTGCCACAGAAACAGGGTAGGCGATGGTGCGCGGGAGCAACACATCCCCACCCTGAATATCCTGGGTACAAGTAATTTGCTTGAGACCCAGACGAATTGTTTCAACTTCCGGCAATTCAGGCACGGCTTCGTGTGATACCGTTCCTTTACTTCTTAGCTTTCTTCTTAGCCGCTTCCACGACTATGAGTTCGTTTTCAGCAAAGTTATTGGTATTGATGCCAGCATAGTTGACTTTATCGAAACGGACGATGACCGGATAGATAATGCCGCTCTTGTCTACGGTTGCCACGGTTCCAACGTCGTTAAACCAGTAGGATTCTTTGCGTTTAATCCGAACTTTCGCGCCGCGTGCTATTTCTGCCATATCAGTTTTTCCCTTACTAATCTAGTTTTACAGCGTACTACTGGATCAGGGGTGTCTGCTTACTCTGTGTTTTAAGTTTTATTACAAAGATAAGTTGAAAAGCCCCTTGTTTCCAGATATAGAGGGAGATAGGGCGGGATGGCGGGGTGCGGGAGCATTGTAGAGACGTAGCATGCTACGTCTCTACACCGATGGAACTCCTACCCTCCTACCCTCTTGAGTCTAATCCCGCCATCGCACCTGTACGAAATGAGCAGGTCGTCCCCAGATATCTGAGGTATCGCTAATATCGTCAACAGCTAGATTAAATGGAATAGCCGTAGTTAGGTAGCGTTGAGCTAGGATACCAATGTCAGGGGCAAGTTGGGTAGCTGTGGCGGTGGCTAAACCCAAACCAATTAGTTGCTCAATCGGACCACGGGGTAGGAGGAGATGGGCGCCTAGGGCAAGTCCAGCCGTTAACATCATGCCAACGGAGAGATTCGTACCGCAACGAGGATGTACAGCTAAATTCCATTCCCCTTGGGTGAGACGGTTCAACGCCAGAGGAACCGCACGTCTTAAGTCTGATAAATTCACCTGACCGTAGAGGTAAAATCCTTGTTCGGTGGATAAACCGCCTAAGGTATCATTATCCATCTCATGCACGGTGGTGGCTGTACCCGCACGACTGCTACCGGGGCGTGACGTATAGTTGACGTTGGCTAAATCAGCCAGAACCCAAACCGTAGCATGTTCAAGAGCATGAACCTGACGCAGCATTAACAGTTCTTGTAACCCTGGTACAAAAGGCAGTTGCTTGAGTAAGTCAGTATCTTGGCTGGGATAGGGCGTGGGAAAGTTAAAATCCCAAGTCTGAGCAGAAGTCGTATAAGTCATGGCAGGAGTACTCTCAAACTAGCCGATATTCTTTCAACTTTAGCGTTCGTTATTGGGGAAGTGTTGACCCTTCGCTTCGCTAGGCTCAAGGGTATGGCGCGTGAGTGTTGAATTTTGAGTGTGTAGGGGTGGGTTTCACCATTATCGTTTCTGACCTCACAAAAGATGTGACTCGCGCCCGCCCTCATTTCCCCTGCACCTGAGCATCCCCGCACCCTCCGCACCCATAACGACGCGATAAGTTTTGCCGCGATAGAATACCAGGTATGCATTGCTGTATCTAGACACCGTACATCTTATTCCTCTCTAGTGGTCTCCCCCGTGCAAAAAAAGCGAAGCATCCTATGGCTTCCCCCTTTTTAAGGGGGACGGAAGGGGGATCTAAAGGGGGACGGAAGGGGGATCAAAAAGGGAAGAGGGGGATCGCAATTTGACAGACGTAGCAGACTACGTCTCTACATAACTTTTGACGTTTGACTTACCTCATGAGTAATTTTCCAGACTTATCCAGCCACGGTTTCAGGGTCGTTCGAGAATTAGGTCATAATCGCGCAGGTGGGAGAGTCACCTACCTGGCGGTGCCAATTCCTCCCCTGACGTCAAAGGGAATGCTGAAAGAACCCGTTGTGATTAAACAGTTTCAGTTTGCCCAAAGTGAGGCACACTGGTCTGATTATGAAGCCATCGAACGGGAAATTCAAGTGTTACGTGGATTGAATCATCCAGGAATTCCTCAATATTTGGGTTCATTTCAAACCGCAACCGGGTTTTGTTTAGTCCAGGATTATAAAAAAGCCGCGTCTTTAGCTGTTCGGCGTAGTTTTGACCCCGATGAAATTAAGCAAATTGCTGTTTCATTACTCAATATTCTAGTTTATTTACAAAATCGCATTCCGTCGATTAGTCATCGGGATATTAAACCGGAAAATATCCTAGTCGATGATGAGTTGAATGTCTACCTGGTTGATTTTGGCTTTGCCCATGTCGGCGGTAGTGAAATTGCCATGAGTAGTGTTGCGAAGGGGACGATTGGGTTCATCGCTCCGGAATTACTGTTTAATCAACAAGTGAGTGAGGCGTCGGATCTCTATGGGTTAGGCGCAACGCTGATTTGTTTACTCACGGGTATTGCCTCAACCGATATTAGCCAGTTAATTGATGAAGACTATCGGATTAATTTTAAACATCGGGTTCCTCGGCTGAGTTTACGTTGGATTGATTGGCTGCAAAGGATGGTGGAACTGAAACCAAAAGACCGTTTTCTGGATGCGGAAACCGCGTTAGAGGCGCTGAATCCAATTTATGTGATTCGAGTACCAGAGGTGAATCTCAATGTCTCGTGTTTGGAATTCACGGCGAAGAAATTGGGAGAAAAGTTAACTAAAAAGGTCATTTTGACGAACTCTGTTCCCGATACGGTATTGGAAAGCCGTTGGCAAATCGCCCCCCATCTGAGTGATCCACCCCACACGCCTGATTTCCATGAATGGATTTACCTTGAGCAAACTCATTTTGTCAGTAATCAAGTGCTGTTCAAAATTACCGTTAATACGCGCAAGTTGATGGCGAATAAGCTCTATGAGCGGGAGATATTAATTCATAGTAATTCCCATCCGGAAACCCAAAGCTTAACCCTAAAGGTGAAGACAGCACCTGTGCCGATTCCAGCGAAGAAATTACCCTATTTTTCGGTAGGATTATTAATTTTCTTTGCCGCCGCCGCCACCTGGGTGGAAACAATGGCATGGGATGGTATTGTGAGTCATAGTGGCACAATTGGTGTTGCGATCGCGATTTTCATTTCGGTGTTAGTGGCTCTGTTGGGACTCGTGGCGGCGATTACGTCGGGGTGGATTAGTCAGGGGATGGCAAAGGTGCGATCGCGCTTTGGGGTCAAGGTGAAAGCCCTAGATACCGTGGCTTCCGTTTTTTTTGCAGGTGTCGCGGCGATATTTGCCGCCCGATTTGGCGCTCAATTTCGGGCAACGGATATGGCAATTGCGGCATTTGCGGCGGTGGATGCGGTAGTATTTATGGCGGCATTTGAAGGAGAAGGCGTTGCTCAAAGTTGTGTGCAACGGGGCTTTAGTCAAGGGTTAGCATTGGGGGTTTCTGTCTTATCCGCCGCCTTGGGAATTAGTTTAGGAATAGCTTTAAAGTTAGGGGTTGTCAATGGTATGGTTTTGGGAGCAATTTTTAGCACAGGTTTTCCTTTAGCCACGTTAATTCTTTATCCGCCATTGGATCGGGCAAAACGTATTGCCCGTTATCGGAAATTTGAGCAGGATTTAATTAAACCATAATCAGTAGGGGCGGGTTTCACTATTATTATTTGTTTTCACCTTGATGTGACTAAACCCGCCCCCAGACGCTTCTTGCATCACCTCTCTACATCTCCCTAGAAATAACCGCTATGAAATTTAATGAACTCGATGCCAAAATGCGGGTTTATGAAACCGCCCATGATCACTGCGTTTTGCCGGGATTATATATAATAGCGCGGTTAGATGGGCGGGGTTTTACACAGCTAACGCGGGAAGTGCATCCATTTGAAGCACCCTTTGATGAAAAGTTTCGAGACTTGATGATTCTCAGCGTAGAACATTTGATGCATTGCGGCTTAAAAGTTATCTATGGGTATACTCAAAGTGATGAAATATCGCTGCTTTTTGATATCGCCGAATCTGCCTTTAATCGCAAATTACGCAAGCTGAACTCAGTTTTAGCTGGAGAAGCGAGTGCTAAATTTTCATTGATACTGGGAACGGTGGCGGGTTTCGATTGTCGCATTTCTCAATTACCGACAATAGAAATAGTGGTTGATTATTTTCGCTGGCGACAAGCAGATGCCCACAGAAATGCGTTAAACTCTCATAGTTATTGGTGTTTGCGGAAAGATGGCAAAACTGCCAGACAAGCCACAGCTCGGTTAGAACGGTTATCGGTGGCGGATAAGAATGAATTGTTATTCCAGCATGGGATTAATTTTAATCATGTACCGAATTGGCATAAACGAGGGGTAGGATTATATTGGGAATCCTATCAAAAGCCGGGATTAAATCCCCTGACTGGTGAGACAACCGAAGCAATGAGGAAACGGATTCGACAGGAGTTAAATCTGCCAATGAAAGACGAATATAGTCAATTTATTCGCGATTTATTGAGGGAAATTAGTCCGTCTTAGGTTAGACGAACGGCATCAATGACAAATGACAAATGACAAATGACAAATGACCAACCATGAACGATTTTCAGATTGGGTTTCCTTGCGTCAACCCAACCTACAACTTATTCCACAATTTTAGCTGTGCCACACCAGTAGGGTGGGCATTGCCCACCTGATATATTGGTAAAATAGTGGCATAAACTTGACAATTAAACCGGGCGCACGTCAGTGTTAGGGCGCACGTCGGTGCGCCCCTACGGTATCTGAACAAAACACATCAGCATCACAGCAATGATCCGAAACCTGACCGAATGGGATAAAGACGACAAGGGCAACGCCAAGGACGAATATGAAGCCCTGCGGCGTTCTCTAAGTTGGACAGAAGGGTTTGGGTTGCTGTTTGTTGACTGTACTCCCGCCACAGTCAAGAAATTAATTGATGATGTTAGGAAAGATTTACCGCAAAAAAGAATCGAGGTTTTACGTCTCACCGAACCGATTGAGAATCTCTATACCGAAATTGCCGCCTTACCGAATCGGGATAGTATCGATATCTTATTTGTTCAAGGGTTAGAACATTCGATTTATGACTATGAAAAGACAATCAAAGATAATACAGAACGTCACAACTATTCCTTATTCTCCGTACCGCGTTTATTAGGACATATGAACCTACAGCGAGAATCATTTCGCGACCATTTTAATATCTGTTTTGTCTTTCTCCTACCCAAATTTGCCCTCACCTATTTCAACCGCCGCGCCCCTGACTTCTATGACTGGCGTTCTGGCGTGTTTAAATTTGAGACTCAAGGCGAGTTGGCTTCAGCAGAGTTATCGCAAAGTGAGGAGGCGTTTTGGTTGATGCAAGGCGAGCAGCGATTTATAGTTGGCGATTTAGTTGATGCAATTGCTTGTTGTGACAAAGCGTTAGATATTGCCCCTGATTCCCATATCGCTTGGTTCAACCGAGGTGTGGTTCTATCTGAGTTAGGACAATTGGAGGAAGCGATCGCTAGCTACGATAAAGCCTTACAATTTAAACCTGATGACTCTATAGCTTGGAACAACCGGGGTTT